>NZ_FOCU01000014.1:0-216542 GCF_900110195.1 Pseudomonas sp. ok266
GTGGGAGCGCAGCGACCGTTTGGCGAAGCCAAACACAGCGAGAGGAGGTGCAGCGAAGCAAACCGTAGGCGCTGCGCCCGGATCGATCCCGGAGCGAAGGAACCCCGAGCCCCAGCGAGCGGGCCGAACGCCGGGGCCCAGCCTTTTGCTTACTTTTCGGCGTCTGGAAAAGTGAGTCGCTGTAAGAGCGAAACCGCCAGCCGCAGCACCCAAAGAAACGGATATCCACCCAACCCCCAAGAGCATGGTCGGCCCAAAGGCCGCCAAGCCTAAAAGCCCTAAGCCAAATCAGGATCCCGAAAAGAACGCAAAGTGTTGCTCTCCAACTCATACCGCAATTCTTCAATCAAAGCCTCAACCGACTCCGGCGTCCGCAGCGCATCAAGCTTCAACCCACTGATCACCAGATCCACCTGCCCCGACACCGGGTGATAAAGCTTCACGGTCAGCGAATGATCCCCATCCACCAGACACTCACACGCCAGCGGCGAAAAACTGCGTTCAAGCTGCGTGCGCAACTGCGCAAGATTCATCATCAGACTGTTCCTATAACGACTGCGAAGGGCCGCGATCCCGAGCCAGAAAAAACTCGTATCGCACCCCGCCAGACTAAGAACAGCCGTCGACCGCCAACACCTCAATATGCACCTGATGAACTAGTGCATTTGCACCTCAGCGCTGGCCCTTGGCGCCCCACTCCCCGGAAAACAATCCACGCTCGCGCGCCCAGACAATCGCCTCACTGCGACTGTGCACATCGAGCTTGGAATACACCGTGGCGACATGATTACGCACCGTGTTCGGTGCCAGTTTCAGCCGCGCCGCGATCTCCTTGTCCGCCAGCCCTTCACAGATCAACCCCAGCACATCGCGCTCACGCGCCGTCAGATCGGTGAACGAAACGCTAGGCAGTTGCGGCGAGTTGACCTTTTTCACATTGGCCAGTTTCTCGATCAACGTACGGCTAAACCAGGAAGCGTCTTTCATCACCTCCTCAATCGCCGCCACCAACTCAAGCTCGGTACGCTTGCGCTCGGTAATGTCCATCAGCACCAGCAAATAGCACGGTGTGTCCTGAATATTCACAGTGTCGGCGGACAGCGCGCACTCGAGCAGATCCGCATCCTTCTTGCGCACCCGCACATCCACCCGATCGACTCGCCCGTTTTTCGCCAGCGCCGCCAGCAACCGCGTGCGCGCGCCGCTGTCATCGATAAAGTCCAGCTGCGGCACGGTTTTGCCGAGCACGTCGTCGCTGTCATAAGCCAGGGTTTCGAGGAACGCCTGATTGACGTCGATCACCTGCTGTTCGTCGGCACTGCAAATCAGGATCGGCACCGGCGTCAGGCGAAACGCTTTGGCAAAACGCTCCTCACTCTGCCGCAACGCCACCTCGGCCTTGTGCCGCAGCTCCATGTCGACAAAGGAGAACAGCATGCAATCCTCATCGTTGAGCGTCAGTGGCTGACCGGCCACGATCACCTGCTTGCTACTGCCATCGGGCAGGCGCAGCTCGGCTTGCATCTGCGGGATGGTCGCGACGTCGCGCAGGCGCTGAATAGCCAGGTCCCGGTGTTCGGCCTGCTCGAAAATGTCGATTTCATAAGAGGACGTGCCAATCACCTGCTCGCGGGTGTACCCAGTCATTTCCAGAAACCCCGGATTGACCTTGATGTAACGCAGATCACTGAGCCGGCAGATCACTGCCGGTGCCGGGTTGGCGTTAAACGTCCTTTCGAAGCGCTGCTCGGCATTGGCCCAATCGGTGACATCGCTCATGATCAGCACCAGCGACTCGGGCTGCCCTTCGCGGTCAGTGAGAATCATGCTGCGTACGCTGTGCACCCAGATGCGTTCCGGGTCGTCGCTCGGCGACACTTCGATCAGCACGTCATTGAAACTCTCACAGCGCGCTACCCGGCTGATCGGGTAGTTTTCGGCGGTGATCGAGTGATTATTGCGATAGCGCAGGTTGAATTTCTTGGCGTATTCGTCGGCATTGTGGCCCAGATCGGTGATCCGTTTGACACCGTGCATGGCCAGCGCAGCTTCGTTGGCCCAGAGAATGCTCTGATCCAGCTCCAACAGGATCACCCCGTCGGACAGCCCGGCGATGATCTGCTGCAACTGGCGGCGGTTGGTTTCGGTGGTCAGGACTTCCTGGCTCATTGGATCTCCACAAGTGATACGGCCATGTGAAGAGTACGACCGCACGAGCTTGCGATCGTGCCAGCGTTAAATTCTTGCAACAACGCAAATCCCCTGTGGGAGCGAGCTTGCTCGCGAATGCGGTACTTCATTCAAACATTTTTCGACTGTCACTGTGCCTTCGCGAGCAAGCTCGCTCCCACAGGATTCAATGTTGGCTTGAGGTTTCGACCAACTCGCGCAGCGTATCGAGAAACAGCTTGAGCACCGGCGAAGCATCGTCCGCCCGATAAGTGGCATACAGCGGCACCTCCGGCAACGCCGGGGTCAGGCGCCGGAACACCAACCCCGCCGGGGCCAGTTGCTCAATGGACGCCGGCAACAGCGCCACGCCAAACCCGGCACGCACCAGACTCAGCAAGGTCTGCACCTCGATCACTTGTTGACGAATCTGCGGCGTGAACCCGGCCTGAATGCAGCATTGAAACAGAAAATGGGCGAACCGCGACTGCTTCAATTCCAGCGCCACAAACGGCTCCTGTGCCAGATCCGCCGGCGCCAGCACCGCGCGGCCAGCCAGCGGATGATCCGCCGGCATCACCACGTTGATCGGCTCGTAGATCAGCAGTTCATTGCGCAACTGCGGATCGTCATAGCCGACGCGAAACACACAAGCGTCGATGCGTTTCTCCTTCAACGCCTTGACCTGCGCCGCCGGGGTCATTTCATGCAAACGCCAGTTGACCTGCGGATAACGCTGGCGAAACAGGTGCAAGGCCTTGGGCAGCACGCCGACCATCACCGAACTGATCATGCCGATTTCCAGCTCACCGAGTTGTCCGCGCCCGGTCTGCCGCGTCAGGTCCAACGCCCGCTCAAGCTGTTCGAACACCAGCGGCGCCTGCTCCTTAAGCATCTGCCCCGCCGCCGTGAGTTCGACCCGATGATGGCTGCGCTCGAACAACGGCGTGCCGAGTTCTTCCTCCAGCAAACGAATCTGCTGGCTCAGCGGCGGCTGGCAGATATGCAGGCGCTCGGCGGCGCGACCGAAGTGCAGCTCATCGGCCAACGCCATGAAGTACCGCAGCAGACGCAGATCCATGACGGCTTACCCCAGACTCAGCGGCGTCGAACGCTGGCGTACGCCGGTCAGCGCGAACAAGGCATTGGCGATGGCCGGCACTACCGAAGGGCTGCCCAACTCGCCGACGCCACCGGGCTTACTCGGCTCGCCATTCAACACGACGATGTCGGTGGCCGGCATGTCGGACATGCGCATCACCCGGTAATCGTGGAAATTGCTCTGCACCACCCGGCCCTGTTTGATGTCGAGCCGATCGAACAACGCATGGCCAAGTCCCCACATCAGACCGCCGTAGATCTGTTCCTCGACACCGCCCGGCGAAACCGCCAGACCGCAATCGACCACACAGGTGAGTTTCTCGACCTGGGCCTTGCCATCAACCGTTGCCACTCGCGCAACCACCGCAATAAAACTGGTGTAACCCTGATTGGTCGCGATCCCCAGCGCCGTGCCCGGCGGCAACGGTTTGCCCCAACCGGCGCGCTCGGCAGCCTGCTTGAGCACGGCCACATGTCGTGGCCGCTCCTGCATATTGGCCAGCCGGAACGCCAATGGATCTTCGCCAGCGGCGTGGGCCAGCTCATCCATGAAGCTTTCCACGGCGAACACGTTGGGGATGAAGCTCACCGAGCGATACCAGCCGCTGGGCACGTGGCTTTCATGCTTGACCCAGTTCAGTTCCAGGTGCGGCGGTCGATAGGCGAAGTCCCACGCGGTGATCGCCTCGGTGGTGCTGTAATCCATATGGTCCGGCCGTTCGAAGTAACCCGGCTCCCACTGCTCCGGCGAGGCCGGCGACACCGCGTGCAGTTGCAGCGCGGTGAGTTTGCCCTGGGCGTCGAGCGCGCCTTTGACTCGATGCAAGGTCGCGGGGTGATTGAACAGCGCGTGCATTTCGTCCTCGCGACTGTTGAGCAGTTTCACCGGCACGCCGGTTTTCTGCGCCAGATACGCGACTTCGAACAACCAGTATTTAGCCTCCCGCGCGCCGAAGCTGCCGCCGGAGACCAATTCATGAATGGTCACGTTGGCCTTGTCGATGCCGCACACGGTTTGCGCCGCTTCCAGTGCCGAGGACGGCACCTGCACACCGCCCCAGTAAGTGATCGCTTTGTCCTTGACGTGGGCGGTGATGCAGATCGGTTCCAGCGGGTTCTGCACCTTGTAGGGCATGGTGTAATCGGCTTCGATCAGCTTCGCCGCGCCTGACCATTGCCCGGCGACATCACCCTGGGCCATGGCTTTGACGGTTTGTGCTTGCGGATCGCCGATGGCCTTGACCTGCGCGCTGGACAGTTGCTCGCTGTCGAACCCGGCCAAGGGCGAATCGCTCCATTTGATCGCCAGCAGATTGCGCCCCTGCTGCGCGGCCCAGAACGTATCCGCCAACACAGCGACGCCTTCCTGATTGCCGCCGAGCACATCAGGGCGCCCCGCAATCGCCAGCACTTTGCGCACGCCTGGCACCTGCAACGCGGCCGCTGAGTCGACGCTGAGCACTGTCGATCCAACCACCGGCGCGCGCTGAATCACAGCGACCAGCATGTCCGGCAGTTGCACGTCGATGCTGTACTTGAATTGCCCGCAGACCTTGGCCGCCGCATCACGTTTGTGGCGCAGTTTGCCGATGTATTTGAACTGCGCCGGATCCTTCAGCTTGACGTTTGTCGGGGCTGGCAGATTCGCCGCGACGCCGACCAGTTCGCCGTAACCGAGGCTGCGTTTGTTCGCAATGTAAACGACCCGACCTTCTTCGGTGGTGCAACTGTCAGGGCTGACTTTCCACTGCTTGGCGGCTGCCGTGATCAGTAGTGCCCGCGCCATGGCTCCGGCCATGCGCAGGCGCTCGTATTCCAGGGAAACACTGGTGCTGCCGCCAGTGGAAAAGACCTTCCAGACCGGATGAATGTAAGTCTCGAAAAACGGATCTTCCGGGGTGATGACCTGCACGGTCATCGGGTTGACGTCCAGTTCTTCCGCCACGCACGCGGCCAGCGCTGTTTGCGTGCCGGTGCCGGAGTCGTGCTTGTGCACCACCAGTTTCACCGTGCCGTCGGGAAAGATGCGCACCCAGGCATTGGGTTCGAATTCACTCGCCGAGGCCGGCGCTTTTGGGTCAGTCGCCGCCACGCCACCCGGCAGATAAAGGGCAATCGCCAGGCCCGAAGCAACCGTCGCCGCTTGCTTGAGAAACACTCGCCGCGGCAATTCTATGCGGCTGTCGTCGATAAGGCTCATCACGCCTCCTTCGGCGCATTCGCCGCGCGTTTGATCGCTTTGTTGATGCGCCCGTAAGTGCCGCAGCGGCAGATATTCCCGGACATCGCGTTGCGGATCGAATCGTCGGTCACCGCCGCACCGGTGTTGAGCAACGCGGCGGCGGACATGATCTGCCCGGATTGACAGTAACCGCATTGCGGCACATCTTCGGCGATCCAGGCCAGTTGCAACGGGTGGTTTTGCGTCGGTGACAAGCCTTCGATGGTGGTGATGCGGTGGCCCGCGACGGCCGCCGCCGGCAATTGGCAGGAACGTACCGCGACGCCGTCCAGGTGCACGGTGCAGGCACCGCACAGGCCCATGCCGCAACCGAACTTGGTGCCGGTGAGTTTCAGTTGATCACGCAGTACCCATAACAAGGGCTTGGAGGAGGATGCTTCATCCAGCTCGCGTCGTTCGCCGTTAACCGTGAATGCAATCATTGTCAGGCTCCAAAAGAGCGGCCCGTCTTTGTGCGGGCCTGGTGACCGATTATTGGAACCCCGGGCAAAACGCGGCCAGCGACGATTTCTGCCAACCGCTGTAAGCAGGACTAACAACATGTACAAGCGATACCCGTCGGTGCAGTCCATGAGCGCGTTTATCCACGCGGCGCGCAGCGGCAGTTTCTCCAGTGCTGCGCGCAAGCTCGATCTGACCCACAGCGCCATCAGTCAGCAGATCCGCGCGCTGGAAGATTTCATCGGCCAGCCGCTGTTCGTGCGTGAAGGTGGCGGCAGCAATCTGACCGACGCCGGGCAGTTGTTTGCCAGTGTGCTGTCGGACGGTCTGGCGCAGATTGATCGCGCCTTGTCCTCGGTGAAAAACCGCAGCATGGCGCAACGCCTGACCCTCGACGTCGACAGTGAACTGGCGCAGAGCTGGCTCAATCCGCGCCTGCCGCAGCTGCTCGATGAACTGCCGGATTACGAGGTGACGCTGCTGTCGATGCCGCGCAGTGATCGCAGTACGTTTGAGCGGGTCGATCTGGCGTTGCGTTATGGCTATGGCGATTGGGACGACTGCGAGATGACGCAGATTTGTGGCGATCGGGTATTGGCGGTGGCTTCGCCAGAGTTGCTGGAACGCTATGGTTTGCAAGTGCCGCTTAGCCCGGCGCAGATCCTGCAGTTGCCGCTATTGGGGTATACGCGGCGGTCGTGGATTCCATGGCTGGATGCGGCCGGGATGACACCAAACGAACCGTCGGCGCGGGTGATTTTTGATAATGCGGCGAATTTGATTGCGGCGGCTGAGGCCGGCGTTGGCGCAGGGTTGGTGCGTGGATTACTGGCGGCTGATGCATTGCGCTGTGGGCGATTGGTGGCGTTGAACGAGGCGCAGATTGCGGCGCATTACAACCTGTATGCGGTGTGGCCGCATGGGCAGGCTGAGCGTGTGGCGCCGGTGGTTGAAGCGATCAGGCAGTTGGCTTTGCGTACGCTTGAAATCCAGCCCTCACCCTAACCCTCCCGAAACGTCGGACCGCCCAGAGGTAGAGGGGACCGATCGGGGGATATTGGCGAATTACACCGACTTGAGAGATCAGCATTGAATCCATAATCGACTCGATCTGAAAGAGGGATGCTGCAGAAAATCGTCGACCTGAATCTGCCTCACCGAATCCATAATCGACTCGATCTTTCAGGTCGATGTCAGGCACAAGACACCTCGGTCGGCCCCCTCTCCCTCCGGGCGGTCCGACGTTTCGGGAGGGCTGGGGTGAGGGTCGCTTTTGACCTGTCCATATCGAACGCATATCACCACCGCGCCCAATTAATATTGTACGAACCCAACCCCGTCTTCCAATACTCGCCCTCAGCAACCACCCACCCGGGCCGGATGCGAACAGGCGAGGGAATGCGCATGTCTTGCGCATAGCAACGGCCGATTGCCCGGGACGTGGATGCCGAGAGCCGCAAGGCTCCCTTCCCCGCTATCAGGAGATCGACTGCAATGATCATCGATATCAGCTGCTATCCCACGGATCTCGTGGACCTCGCCTGGAGGCATGACGGTGACCCGTTCACCGGCGAGCGTCTGCTGGAGATGATGGATGGCCCGTACATGGTCAACGGCAAGCCGCGCCGTATCGACAAAGCCTTCATCCAGCCGCCGCAGGGCAACACGATTTACACCTGGACCGACGGCGACCTCAGCGGCCGCGAATCCATCGACGCCTACATGGCCTATACCCTGAAAATGGTCCAGACCTACCCGGACCGCTTCATCGGCTGCTTCGTCTACAACCCGCGCTGCGGTGTGGAAAACGGCGTCGAGGCGATCGAGCGCTACGTCAAGGAACACGGTTTCGGCATGGTGCAGATGCAGGCCAACATGCATGCCTACCGGCCTGACCGTGCACTTGACTGGGTGCGCCCATGCTTCGAGAAATGCGCCGAGCTGGGTATTCCGGTCAAGCTGCACACCGGCGATGGGCCTTACAGCATCCCGTCGGAATGGGTGCCGATGATCAAGGAGTTTCCCAACGTCAATTTCATCATGGCCCACTTCGGCGTGCAGACCGGCGGCGTCTATGTGTTCGAACCGATGCAATGGGCGATGGAATTGCCCAACGTCTACTGCGAATCCGGCTGGTGCCTGCAATCGCGGATCGTCGAATTCGCCAAGGTCTTGCCGACGCACAAGATCCTCTTCGGCACCGACACGCCACCGAACGAACCGGGCATGTGGCTGCGCCTGCTCGAAGTGCTCTGCCACGAGCCGCCGCAAGGCCTGAACCTCGACGAGGACACCCTCGAAGAATACCTGGGCAACAACACCGCGCGGATGATCGGCCTCGAACCGACCCCGCCACCGCGTTCCGTTTCCGAAGCAGAGGCGCAACTCAAGCGTCCCGTCACTACTCAACTGGCCAGGAGCTGAACCGATGATCATCGACACCCATCTGCACCCCACCAATCTGGTCGACGAGGCCTGGCGCCACACCGGCGAACCGTTCACCGGTGAGCGCATGCTCAAGTTGATGGACGGCCCGTACATGATCAACGGCAAACCGCGCCGCATCGACATGGGTTTCATCCAGCCGCCACCGGGCAACACCGGTTATCGCGACGGCAACCGCCGGGGCCGCGAGGGCGTGCGCGACTACATGTCCTACGTCGCCGAACTCTGTGTGAAGTACCCGGACCGCTTCATCGGCAACTTCAACTTCAACCCGCGCTGGGGGCCGGAAAACGGTGCGGCGGAGCTGGAATTCCACATCAAGGAATACGGCTTCAAGATGCTCAAACTGCACGCCAACATGCACGGCTATCGCCCGGATCGCGCACTCGACTGGTTGCGCCCGGCGATGAAGGTCTGCGCCAAGTACAACATCGTCGTGCTGATCCACACCGGCGACGGCCCGTACACGATTCCAACGATGTTCTACCCGATCATCCGCGAGTTCCCGATGGTCAATTTCATCATCGGCCACTTCGGTATCCAGACTGGTGGCAACTACTCATTCGAAGCGTTCTGGATGGCCATGGACACGCCGAACGTTTACTGCGAATCGGGCTGGTGCTTCCAGTCGCGGATCGTCGAATTCGCCAAGGAGCTGCCGCGCAACAAGATCGTGTTCGGCACCGATTCACCGCCGAACGAACCGGGCATGTGGCTGCGCGAACTTGAGGTGTTGTGCTCACCGGCGCCGCAAGGTCTGGGTATCGATGAGGATCATCTCGAAGACTACCTGGGCAACAACATCGCCCGGTTGTGCGGGATCGAACCGACGCCACCGCCCAAGGATCTGGTCGAGGCCGACATACGCCTGACCACCACCTATCTGTAGCCATACACAAAACCTGTGGGAGCGAGCTTGCTCGCGAATGCGGTGTGTCATTCAACAACGATGGTGACTGAATCAATGCCTTCGCGAGCAAGCTCGCTCCCACAGGGTTCGTTGCCAGAATTTAAAAGCACAGCGACTTTACAGGCACGAAGATGACCCGGCGTTCGCTCGACCGGCAGGCCAACGGCTGGCCGCGCGATCGCCCTCTCACCCCTGCGTGCCTGCTTTTT
This sequence comes from Pseudomonas sp. ok266, assembly GCF_900110195.1. NCBI lineage: Bacteria > Pseudomonadati > Pseudomonadota > Gammaproteobacteria > Pseudomonadales > Pseudomonadaceae > Pseudomonas > Pseudomonas sp. ok266. The sequence goes on from NZ_FOCU01000014.1 coordinate 9,518, forward strand.
ACGAGGTGACACCATGACCCGTTCGACGCTCGGCGATTCTCAGGACTTTCACGTGTTCATCGACGCCTATCGCCGTGAGTACCCGGACGATGTGCTGACTGTCACCCCAGCGATTTCCGCCGATCAGGACGTCACCGCCCTGGTCGATGCCCTCGCCACCCAAGGTCGCGATCCACTGCTGATCTGCGAACACGTCGGCAACCTCGGTGTTCCGGTGGCGACCAATCTGTTTGCCTCCCGAACCCGCATTGCCCGGCTGTTCGGCGTCACTGCGGCGCAACTGCACGAAACCTTCCAGACCCGCGCCAACCAGCCCATCGCACCACGCTATGTGGAGAGCGGTCCGATCCTCGATGAGGTCTTCGAAGGCGAAGCGCTGGACCTGGCGCTGCTGCCGATGCTCAAACATTTCGCCAGCGATCGCGGCCCATACATCACTAACGCCATCATCATTGCCGAGGACCCGCTGACCGGCATCGCCAACATGAGCTATCACCGCTCGATGCGCCACGCCCGGCAAGCACTTGCGACCAGCCTGCATTCCCGTGGGCACTTGTGGCGGATGTTGCAGACCGCTCGCGAGCGTGGCGAAGAGTTGCGCGTGGCGATGGTCGTCGGTGCGCATCCGTTGTTCATGCTCGCCGCTGCTGCGCGCTTGCCTTATGGCGCCGATGAACGTGCCGTCGCTGGCGGGCTGTTCGGCGCGCCGCTGGAGCTGGTGAAAACCCCACGCTACGGCATCGGTGTGCCGGCGTATGCCGAGTTCGTGCTGGAGGGTGCGATCGACCCGGCGGCCTACGCCGAGGAAGGCCCGTTCGGTGAATTCAGCGGTTACTCCTCGGATCGTTCGACCAACAACGTGCTGCGCGTGGATACGCTGTTAAAGCGCAAAGACGCCTGGCTGGTCGACGTCATGGGCGGCCGCTACGCCGAGCACCTGACCCTCGCCCGCCTGCCGCGCGAAGCGGAAATGAGCGAGAAACTGAAAGCGCGTTTCCCCGCCGTCACCGCCGTGCATTACCCCAATTCCGGCACGCACTTTCACTGCTACGTGGCGCTGGATCAGAGTCGCGACGGCGAGGCGCGGCAGATCATGCTCGCCTTGCTCGGCTGGGATCCGTACCTGAAAACCGTGATCGCGGTGGACAGCGACATCGACATCAGCGATGACAGCCAGGTGCTGTGGGCGCTGGCCACGCATTTCCAGCCGCATCTGGATATTTTTACCATTGATGGCTTGCCGGGCAGTCCGCTCGATCCATCGTCCTCGGTGAATGGCACCACCTCGCGGATGGGCCTCGATGCAACTCGCGGCTCCGGGTTTGACGGAATCAAGGCGCAGCTCGATCAGGAAGTTCTCGAGCGCGCGCGGGTTTTGCTCAAAGGACTTGAATCATGAACCGCCAGCGGATGGTGGTCGGTATCAGCGGCGCGTCCGGGTTTATCTATGGCGTGCGACTCCTGCAATTGCTCGCCGAGCTGAACATCGAAAGCCATCTGATCATCAGCCGCGCCGCGCTGCTGACCATGGCCCACGAAACCGACTACAAATTGGCCGACGTGACCGCGCTGGCCAGTCATTACCACCGCGCCGATGACGTCGCCGCCGGGATCGCCAGCGGATCGTTTCGCTGCCTCGGGATGGTGGTTGCGCCGTGCTCGATGAGGACGTTGGCGGAGATTGCCAACGGCACGTCCTCGGGGCTGATCGGCCGCGCCGCCGACGTCACGCTCAAGGAACGCCGCACGCTGGTGTTGATGGCCCGCGAAACGCCGCTGACCCTCGCCCATCTGCGCAACATGACCGCCGTCACCGAGATGGGCGGGATCATCGCCCCGCCGGTGCCCGCCTTCTATGCCCGCCCGGAAAGCCTTGCGCAAATGGTCGACCACAGCCTCGGTCGCGTGCTCGATCTGTTTGGTCTCGATGCGGGCGTCGCCACCCGCTGGCGAGAACACACAACCCCCTGTAGGAGTGAGCCTGCTCGCGATGACGTTGTATCAATCACATAAATGTCGGCTGATACACCGCCATCGCGAGCAGGCTCACTCCTACAGAAAAGCAGCATCACCCGAATTCAGTGTGCACCGGTCAATCAAAGGAGCCTCACCATGAACACCCCCTTCAACGCCCCAACCCGCAACACCAAAATCCCTGTAACCATCCTCACTGGTTTCCTCGGTGCCGGTAAAACCACCCTGCTCAATTACATCCTCAAGGAAAACCACGGCCGCAAAATCGCCGTGATCGAAAACGAGTTCGGCGAAGTCGGTATCGACGGCGACCTCGTCCTCAGTTCCGAGACCGAAGAAATCTACGAGATGGTCAACGGCTGCGTGTGCTGCACTGCCGAGGTTCGCGAGGACCTGGTGCGCATCGTCCGCGAACTGGTGGCGCGGCCGGTGCGACTCGATCACATCCTCATCGAAACCAGTGGCCTGGCCGATCCGTATCCAGTGGCGCAGAGCTTCTTCATCAATGACCCGATCGCCGAAGAAGTAGAACTCGACGCGATCGTAACCATGGTCGACGCCAAACACATCGCTCAGCATCTGGAGGATCTGCAACTCGATGGCGTCGACAATCAGGCGGTGGACCAGATTGTCTGCGCCGACCGGATCGTCATCAACAAGGTCGATCTGGTCAGCACTGAGGAAGTGGAAACCCTGCGCGGCAAGATCCGTGGCTTGAACGCCACAGCGGATCTGGTGACCTCGACTCACGCGCAAATCGATCTGACGAAAATCCTCGGCATCGGCGCATTCGAATGCACGCAGAAGCTCATGGAAATCGGTGCTGAACCTGAGCACCACGACCACCACGATCATCATCACGAAGCGCCCGATCACGAACACGATCCAAGCGTGTCATCGGTGGGCATCGCCGTGGACGGCGCGGTCAACCTGATGGCTTTCCACCGCTGGATCAGCGAACTACGTTCCTCCCAGGCCGACAATCTGTACCGCATGAAAGGCGTGCTGGCGGTGGCCAACGAGGACCAGCGCTACGTGCTGCAAGGCGTGCACAGTCTGGTGGAATTCCGCGCCTCGACCGCGTGGGGCACGGAGCCCCGCTCGAGCAAGATCGTATTCATCGGCCGCGACCTCGACCGCGCGGCGCTGAACCAGGGCTTCGCCGCCTGCCTGGCAGGCTGAAACAAGGCATCGAAGCCGGTGGATGGCGGCTTCGCAGCACGAATGACTGATGTTCGCCACTTGGGGCTGCACAAGTCCCTGTGGGAGCGAGCTTGCTCGCGAAGAGGCCGTCACATTCAACCTCTCAGTTGACTGACATATCGCCTTCGCGAGCAAGCTCGCTCCCACAGGGTTCCACTGTGTCCTTGAGCTGATCAGCATCAGACGAATACCCCTCTCTACCGCATAAAAACAGCCAGAGGTGTTTCCCCATGTCGTCAGCCCCATCTCCAACGCAATCCGCCGCCACCGTGCACCCCGTCGACCGCATTTTACCGGTGCGACAGATGCTCACCCTCGGCCTGCAACACATGGCCGTGTCGTACATCGGCGCCATCGCCGTGCCGTTGATTGTCGCCAGTGCCTTGAAAATGTCTCATGCCGACACGGTGGTGCTGATCAGCACCACGCTGTTCTGCTCGGGCATCGCCACCCTGTTGCAAACCGTTGGTTTCTGGAAATTCGGCGTGCGCCTGCCAATTCTGCAAGGCGTGGCGTTCAGTAGCGTCGGCCCGGTGATCGCCATCGGCAGCAACCCGGAGGTGGGCTTTGCCGGAGTCTGCGGGGCGGTGATCGGAGCCGGGTTATTCACCATGCTGATGGCGCCGTTCGTGGGTCGATTGCGGCGATTTTTTCCGCCGGTGGTGACCGGTTGCATCGTCACCGTGATCGGCTTGCAGCTGTTCCCGATTGCCTATGAATGGGTCGGCGGCGGGCGCAACGCGAGCAACTTCGGCGCCCCGGCGTTTCTCGGTGTGGCGGTGGTGGTGTTGCTGACGATTCTGCTGGTCAACCGCTACGGCAGCCCGCTACTGCGCAACATGGCGGTGCTGATCGGGATGCTGATCGGTGCAGGCCTCGCGTATGGCCTCGGCATGGGCAGTTTCCACAGCGTCGAAGAAGCGCCGTGGCTGACCGTACCCTACCCGTTCTATTTCGGTCTGCCGACTTTCAGTCTGATCCCGATCGCGACCATGGTGGTGGTGATGATCGTGCAGATGGTCGAGTCGATGGGGCTGTTCGTGGCCATCGGCGACATCGTCGAAAAGCCGGTGGAAGACAAACAGGTCATCAATGGCCTGCGCGCCAACGGCCTGGCCAGCACCATCGCCGGGATGTTCGCCGCGTTTCCGTTTATCGCCTTCATGGAAAACGTCGGCCTGGTGATCCTCACCGGCGTGCGCAGCCGTTGGGTGGTCGCAGTCAGCGGCCTGCTGATGTGCTCGATTGCCCTGGTGCCGAAGGCCGGCGCGATCATCGCTTCGATGCCGACCGCCGCCCTCGGAGGAGCTGGCATCGCCATGTTCGGCGTGGTCGCAGCGGCAGGCATCCAGACCCTCGCCAAAGTCGACTACGAGCGCAATCGCTACAACGTGCTGATCGTCGGTTTCACCATCGCCGCCGCGCTGGTACCGGTGCTCGCGCCAACCCTGTTCAAACAACTCCCCGAGTGGTCGCAGCCGTTCCTGCACAGCAGCGTGGTCATCGCCTGTCTGGTGTCGGTGCTGCTCAACGCCGCGCTGAATGGCGTCAGTGTGGCGGAAACCACCGCCAGCAAATCCGCCTCGCACATCCTTTAGTTTGGAGCTGCCCATGACTCAACTTCAGAACATCCTGATCAAGCACCCGGTCGCGGTGATGACCGGCCTGCGCGGCCCCCGCGCGCGGGCCGGTGCCGTGGACATCCGCGTGGTCAATGGCCGCATTGCCGAAATGGCTGCGAACCTTGAGCCACAACCCGGCGAACGGGTGATCGACGCGCGCAACTGCGTGGTCTACCCGGGCTGGATCAACACCCACCATCACCTGTTCCAGAACCTGCTCAAAGCCGTGCCCGAAGGTTTGAATCAAGACCTGCAAGGCTGGCTGGCCAGCGTGCCCTACCCGCGCCTCAACCGCTTTACCCCGCAACTGGCGCGGATCGCCGCGCGGTTGGGCATGGTCGAATTGCTGCTGTCCGGCGTCACCACCTGCGCCGATCACCATTATCTCTACCACGCCCACGGCAGCACCGAGACCGGTGATCTGCTGTTCGATCTGGCGGATGAGTTTGGCCTGCGCTTTGTCCTGTGCCGTGGCGGCGCGCTGGAGTCGGCGAGCGCCCATCCGGGCTTCTCGAAAACCGCGCTGCAACCGGAAAGCCTTGAGCAAATGGTCGGCGATATCGAACGGTTGAAATCGCGGTACCACCAGGACACCCCGGACGCGATGCGCCGCGTGGTGGTCGCCCCGACCACGCCAACGTTCTCGCTGCCGCCAACCCTGTTGCGCGAACTCGCGCACACCGCGCGCGGCCTTGGCTTACGCCTGCACACACACTTATCGGAAACGCAAAACTACGTGAATTTCTGCCGCGAAAAATACAATTGCCTGCCGGTGGAATTCGTCGCCGAGCACGAATGGCTCGGCCCGGATGTCTGGTTCGCCCATGCCGTGCATCTACAACCCGGTGAAATCCGCATGCTCGCGCAGACCGGCACCGGCGTCTCCCACTGCCCGGTGAGTAACGCTCGGCTGGGCAGCGGCGTGGCGCCTGTGCCGCAGATGTATGAGGCCGGCGTGCCGATTTCCCTGGGAGTGGATGGCGTAGCCTCGAACGAGTCCGGAAGCATGGTTGGCGAAGCCAACACTGCATGGCTGATCCACCGCGCAGAACAAGGCGCCTCGGCGACCACGGTGGAAGATGTCATTCACTGGGGCACGGCGGGCGGCGCGCAAGTGCTAGGCCTCGGCGCCGTTGGCACACTTGAAGTCGGTCAGGCGGCGGATCTGGTGATCTACAGCCTCGACCATCCACGCTTCTATGGCTTCCACGACAGCGCCGTCGCGTCCGTGGTAGCGGGTGAACCGATCACGGTGAAATACAGCCTGGTCGGCGGCCGCGTGGTCGTGGAGAACGGCGTGATTCCGGGCCTGGACATCGAACGCATGCGCGCCGAAGCATGGGAAGGTGTGCAGCAACTGATGAACGTCGACGACTGATTCCAATCCACCACAACTTCAATGTGGGAGTGAGCCTGCTCGCGAAGGCATATTGTCAGCCACTGCAACATTGACTGATCCAACGCTTTCGCGAGCAGGCTCGCTCCCACATAAAGCCGTCGCATTCGCGACTTCCTGCTTTCTCGACTAACGTTATTACCTCATCGGACAGAGCCCCTGCCCGCAACACCGGGCTCTTGATCAAGGAGAGACTGATGACGTCGCGTCGCAACATCGAACAGACCTATCGCACCTGGTCCAGCCCGATTCTGCTGGAGCTGAAAAAGCGTGAACACCAAATGGCGCCGGTCGAGCGTCAGGCACTTGAGAATGTTTTGCTGGAAAGAAGGTTGCTGGACATCGGCGGCCCGGAGGGTATTGAACGTCGTCGAAACAGCGGTGCCTGACACTGCGCTTTCGCGAGCAGGCTCGCTCCCACCGGGCATGAAGTGTTCACACATCATGTGTTCACCCGCAATCACTGTGGGAGCGAGCCTGCTCGAGAAGAGGCCCGTGTAGACGTCTCCATCATTTGGGGCGACGCACCGCCCTCACCCGCCCTGTGTCTCCACCGCCGCAATAGAATCGATCAGCGCCGTCGGCTTCCAGTCCGGAAACACCTTGCCCCGCGGGCATTTTCAGAGCCTCAAGGACCTTGCCATCCTGCGAATCGATCCGCCGCAGCTCACTCTCATCATCCTCCCAGGTGCCATGCCACAACGCACCCTCCACCCAGGTCACCCCGGTGACAAACCGGTTCGACTCCAACGTACGCAGGATCTCGCCAGTCTGCGGATCAATCTGATGAATCTTGCGCTCGCGATACTGCCCGACCCATAACGAGCCATCCGCCCAGGCCATGCCTGAGTCGCCGCCATTCCCCGGGGCCGGGATGGTGTGGAGCACGCGCCCCGTGGCCGGATCGATCTTGTGGATGCGGCGGTCGGCAATCTGGTACAGGTGCTGGCCGTCAAAAGCGGTACCGCCGTCGGCGCCAACCTTGATCGTGCGCACGGTTTCGCCACTGGCCGGATCCAGTGCATTGAGCTGGCCGTCGCTGGCAAACCAGACCTGCTGGCCATCGAATGTCACGCCGTGAATGCCTTTGATGTCATCAAAAGGACCGTACTCGCGAAGGATTTCTGCGTTTGCTTGTTTCATGGCAACTTCCTCGTGGATGTGTGGGTCCAGCCTAGCCATTGCCCAGCGACACCGGGAGTAACAAGATCGTCGCGAAACCCGGCAGCGGCGGCGTCATCCAGCGCCGCGCCCGGCCCACGCCGAAGGCCTGCACCTTGTCCGCCTGCGCCAATGCCTCCAATGCCCGCTGCACCTGGCGCTGACTATTGCCCAAGGCCAGTGCCAACGCCGAACTCGACCAAGCCTCGCCGTCGGCAAGCAAGGCCAGCAACGCCGCGTATTTGTCTTCAACCGGCAACGTCAGCAACGCAACGTCCTCAGCCACCAGCGCAAAGCCCCTTGGTGTTGCGGCGATATTCGCCAGCGGCTTCAGTGCCGCACGCAATCGGCCGATTTCGACCCGCAGGCGAGCACGGTGCGATTCATCCGTGAGGGGGAAACCAAAGGCTGTGGCGAACAGCGTTTCGCGCGCAACATCGTCCGGCCAGGCTTGCGCAAGTAATCGTGCGAGACTGAACAGCACCGGCCGCGTGGCCAGCGCCACCGTCATGCCGGCACCGCGCACGCTATAGCGGCAGGCATCGACGATCAGTGTCGACGAGTTGAACAAAGCTTCAACCTGAGCCAGATTCACTCGTTGCGCCTGACCGGCAACGATCAACCGCGCTGCCGGCGCAGCGAGCATGTGACAGGCGTGATCGACCTCGGCGCTCAGTGCGGCGATCCAGGCCTGTTGCGCCGCAGCCTGCGCTCGAGCCAGCGCCGCGCTGGCCTTGTGTGCCTGGACCCGACGCACGGCGATTCCGGCGGCGATCAACTCATGAGCAGTACGCAGCGTCGGCGGCAACGGCGCCGGGTCAGTTTCACCCAGCAACGTTTCGGCCTCATCCAGTTCGCCGATCAACAGCAACCGGCGAATCTGCAAATAGCGCGCGTGCGCCGCGTTCACGCCGTCACCGTGCTCCTGCAAGACCCGCCGCGCCGCCTCCAGCGCCTTCACCGGCCAGCCCAGATCCCGCGCTGCCAGCGCCACCTCGGCCTCGGCGACCACACAACGCGCCCGTGACAGCGGTTCATTGCTGCCGAACGCCTTTATCGCCCGTTGCAACAACGCCTTGGCGCGGGGCAGATCACCGAGCTGAGCCATGGCAATTGCGCGCAGGGCCAGCGCCGGCGGGTCCTCACGCAGAGCGACGTAGTTCAACGCGCCTAGCGGGTCACCGGCGGACAGCGCTCTGCCGGCAGCGTTGATCAGCGAATCCACGGTTCATTATTCCCCAATGGCTGAATCGTCAGCTGAGTCTAATACCTGGATTAACGGTCGACGTCGCGACACATTTGAGAGGGGATGAAAAACGCAAAGTGCGAGGGCGCGAATTCGCCTGGGCCATGGATGACATTTATTTCGAGGGGGAATGGCGCGGCGTACAAACACGATTCGCGCGCAACACCCCGGACCTCATCTTGCACCCGAATCTCAGACCGGAGAAATCGTTGCGAGCAGGCCGATCAGAATGGTCAGTGTCAGAAAGCCACCCAGAAAAAACGCCATCTTGTTCATGTTGCTCTCCTCAATGCTGAGCTTGCGGTGCACTGGGCGCTTCGGGATGAAGAACTGCCGCGAGTGCCGAACCGTGGGGCTATTTTGAGCGGATGACTGAGCTGGTAACAGAGGCAGATCCAGTGAAAAAATACGGATCAGATGCGCATCTGATCCGCATGGGCCATGGGCCGATATTCAGATCGCGGCACAAGGGTTCAATTTCGGCGAGGTTGATCTAGAGTCATTGCCGTCGCGACAACAACAAGAAAAATCCTGGAGTGAACATGACCGACCTGAACCTGCAACCCAACGTCGCCGCATCGCTGGGCAAATGGCACGAAATGATCCGCACCGGCGACCTCAGCGCCTTGCCCGGCCTGCTCGACCCGCAAGCCGTGTTCCGCTCGCCGATGGCCCACACGCCTTATCCGGGCGCGCCAGTGGTGTCGATGATCCTCAATACCGTGTTCGAGGTGTTTGAAGAGTTCACCTATCACCGTGAGCTGGCGACTGCCGATGGCTTGAATGTGATTCTGGAGTTCAGCGCCAAGGTGGGTTCGAAGGAGCTGAAAGGCATCGACATGATTCGCTTCGATGAGCACGGGAAGATTGTCGAGTTCGAGGTGATGGTTCGCCCGTTGAGCGGATTGCAGGCGTTGGGTGAGGAGATGGGACGGCGAATCGGCGCTTATCTGGCGTCCGCCAAAGCCATGTAGGAGCTGCCGCAGGCTGCGATCTGTTGATCTTGATGTTTCAAAAGCAAGATCAAGATCAAAAGATCGCAGCCTCGTTTCACTCGACAGTTCCTACAAAACTATTTGCCATAAAAAAGCCCACTGACCGTCGCCGGTTCAGTGGGCTTTGTGTGTCAGGCGTTTAGTTACAGCGCCATGTCACGTGCAGCGTTTTCCTTCGGAGCTTCAGCCTTTTCAGCTGCAGGTGCGGCCGGGGCAGCAGCCTGACCGATCACTGGAGGTGTCGGCAGTTCGAGGATCTTGGCGGTGTAAGCCCACTCTGCAGCCACTTTGGCTGGATCGTTGTTCAGCTGAGTGCCGTAGCTTGGAACGATCTGGTGCAGCTTGGTTTGCCACTCTGGGGTCGCGACTTTGTCTTTGAAGACTTTCTGCAGCACGCTCAGCATGATCGGTGCAGCGGTCGACGCGCCTGGCGATGCGCCCAGCAGGCCGGCGATGGAACCGTCTTGTGCAGCAACGATTTCGGTGCCCAGTTTCAGCACGCCGCCAGCGGCTTCATCACGCTTGATGATTTGCACGCGTTGGCCGGCTTGCCACAGGCGCCAGTCTTCGGCTTTGGCGTTCGGGAAGTATTCCTTCAGCGCGTTCAGACGGTCTTCATCCGACAGCATCAGTTGGCCAGCCAGGTACTCGACCAGCGGGTATTCCTTGATGCCGACCTTGGTCATAGGCCAGATGTTGTGGGTGGTGGTGCTGGTCAGCAGATCCAGGTACGAGCCTTCTTTCAGGAACTTGGTGCTGAAGGTCGCGAATGGGCCAAACAGGATGACGCGCTTGCCGTCCAGAACACGGGTGTCCAGGTGCGGAACGGACATCGGTGGTGCGCCAACCGACGCTTTACCGTAGGCCTTGGCCAGGTGCTGTTCAGCGATGGCCGGGTTATCGGTCACCAGGAACGAACCGCCAACCGGGAAGCCAGCGTATTCCTTGGCTTCAGGAATGCCCGACTTCTGCAGCAGGTGCAGTGCACCGCCGCCAGCGCCGATGAACACGAACTTGGCATCGGTTTCGGTTTTAGTGCCGTCTTTCAGGTTTTTGTAGCTGACGCGCCAAGTGCCATCGGCATTCTTGGTGATGTCCTGGACTTCGCTCGACAGTTTCAGATCGAAGTTAGGCTTGGTTTGCAGGTACGCAGCGAACTGGCGGGTGATTTCGCCGAAGTTCATGTCGGTACCCAGCGGGCTCCAGGTGGCCGCGATTTTCTGGTTCGGGTCACGCCCTTCCATCATCAGCGGGACCCACTTCTTGATCACAGCCGGGTCTTCGGAGTACTGCATGCCGGCGAACAGCGGGCTCGCTTGCAGGGCTTCGTAGCGCTTTTTCAGGAACTTGATGTTGTCATCGCCCCACACGAAGCTCATGTGCGGCGTGGTGTTGATGAACGAGCGAGGGTTCTTCAGAACGCCTTGCTGAACCTGCCAGGCCCAGAACTGACGGGAGACCTGGAACGCTTCGTTGATCTCGACGGCTTTCGGGATCGTCACGTTGCCTTTGTCGTCTTCCGGGGTGTAGTTCAGCTCAGCGAGCGCCGAGTGACCGGTACCGGCGTTGTTCCAGCCGTTGGAGCTTTCCAGGGCGACGCCGTCGAGGCGCTCGACCATTTCCATCGACCAGCTTGGCTCCAGCTCATTGATCCACACACCGAGGGTGGTGCTCATGATGCCGCCGCCGATCAGCAGGACGTCGACTTTCTTTGCTTCGTCAGCATTGGCGGATGTCATCCCCATCGCCAAAGCCAGACCCAGCAGGGCTGTGTTCACTTTCTTAAACATCTGTTGCACCTATGATAAAACGCCTTCCGCCCGCCGCTGTTATCTGTATGCGATCCGCTTTGATGACGCTCAGGCTCGCGTCGCAGATTCCGGCACACTTCAATTTTGACGGGTGGGCACACAAGGCCGACATGCTGCATCGACCTCAGTTAATGTCCCTTCTGAACTGACTTCTTATCATTATTGGCTTCAGCTACTTGAGCGACAGGGATTCCGTCGGCCCGCCCGAAGGCAGGCAAACCGAATAAGGTCAAACCAAGTTGGCGCGAAGAATATCACGTCAGGGCAAACCCGCGCGTCTGTTCCCGACTTGAGAGTCTTTTTCCGCTCAGGGACTTATCGGCCGCCAGTCGCTGAACATGACCCTCTGATGAGTGCGTCGACGCAAACCATCCTGCATTCAAGTGTAGTTGCCCAGACATTGAGCACTTTTGGGCAGTGCCTTGCTCAAGCATTATCTGCTACGTTGTACGACGACTGACAAATCAGTCGTCAACCCCATAACAACAAGGAAACAACCTCAATGACCAAGACCCGACTCCTGATCGGCTTTCTCTGTGCCTTCAACGGTTACGCCATGGCCGCCTCTGCCCCGGCGGAAAAAGACGTTGCCCAAGCGGTGGATCATCTGACCCAGGCGATGCTGCACAAGGACATCGCCGAACTGAACGCGCTCACCGCGCCCAACCTGACTTATGGCCATTCCAGCGGCAAGATCCAGGACAAGAAAGAGTTCATCGCCGACATCGAAACCGGCAAGAGCGCGTTCAAGACCCTGGAAATGCAGCACCAGACCATCACCCTGTCCGGCGACACCGCGCTGGTCCGCCACCACTTTTCCGCACAGGCGCTGAAGGGGACCGAGGTGGTGCCGACGGAGATCGAGAACTTTCAGATCTGGCAGAAGCAGCATGGCAAGTGGTTGCTGGTTGGGCGGCAGGCGTTCAAGTTCTGATTGTGGTGAATTTATCCAGCATTAGTGTTGGCTGAATTGACCTCTTCGCGAGCAAGCTCGCTCCCACTGTGTTCGGTGGCGCAGCGAATATTGCATTTACACCACGAAACCTGTGGGAGCGAGCTTGCTCGCGAAAGCGCTAGCCCGGCCAACACAAATACGATGGATTTCACCACTACAACCGAAACCGATCCACCGACTGCGCCAACTGCCCCGCCAGACTCGACAATTCATCCGTGGTATTCGCCGTTTGCCCGATCACCCGGCTGTTGCCTTCGGACATCCCGGCAATCATTTCCACCTGATGGGCAATCTCGTTACTGGCCTGGCTCTGCTCACCAATCGTGCGGGTGATGTCGTTGACCAGTTGCGTCGTGCTCAACGTCGCATCGAGAATTTCGCGGATGGCCCGCTCGACATCCGCCGTCACCGCCATGCCCTTGTCCACCTGCGCGACACCCGCCTCCATGCTGCTGACCGCCTCCCGGGTGCTGTGCTGAATGCGCGCGACCATCGCTGCGATTTCCTGGGTGGAAGCGCTGGTGCGCGCAGCGAGACTGCGCACTTCGTCCGCGACCACGGCAAAACCCCGACCCTGCTCGCCGGCCCGGGCCGCTTCAATGGCGGCGTTGAGCGCCAGCAGATTGGTCTGGTCGGCGATGCTCTTGATCACCTGAATGATGTTGAAAATGGCTTCGGATTCCTGATCCAGTGTGCGGATCACCTGTGCCGACTGTTGCGCGGAACGCGCGATATCGTCCATGTCGCTGACCACTTGATGAATAACTCCGCCGCCCTCTTTTGCCAAAGTTTCGGCTTGATTGGCCATGCTCAGGGCACGTTCGGCGTGGCGGGTGATTTCCTCGATGCTCGCGGTCATCTGGCTGGCGGCGGCGGCCATGGTGCCGGCGGCGACGCTTTGTTGCTGGCTGCTGTCGGCGACCTGATGGCAACCCTGACTGAGTTGTTCGCTCATGCCACTGACACCGTGAGCATTGCGCCGCACCACATCGATCATGTTGCGCAAGTCGCGCTGCATGGTTGCCAGTGTGCGTATCAGAGTACTGGCTTCGTCCTTGCCGGATGGCTCGGCAATCGGCTCGCTGAGGTTGCCGTGGGCGATGCTTTCGGCGATGCGACTGGCAGTCTTCAACGGCCCCATGATGCTCAGAATCACCCAGCGTCCCTGAATCAACAGCAGCACAAGACTGGCGATCAACACCACACCGAGCGCAACGTTGGCGCTGTGGATGGCTGATTCGGTTGCAGCGCTGGTCTGCCGCGTATTGGACTCGATCAACTCGCTCAACGCGGCCATTTGTTCTTCAAGCTGGCCAAACGCCGTGTTGAAGGTGCCCAGTTCCTGTTGAGCCGCATCAGGGTTGTCCAGCGCCAGCCCGACAATCCGTTCGCCCGCGTTGATGTAGGTATCGAGGCTCGGTTTGATCTGCTCCAGCGCCGTGCGCAATGCCGGATTGATCGGTAACTTGAGGTTTTCCTCGAGCACCTCACGAAAATGCCCGGCATGCTCGTTGATCGAATCGCGCACCTCGCTTGCCGTGCTGGTGCTTTTGCCCAGCCCGACCAGCATTGCCGAGTAGACATCGGCGCGCAGGGCGTCGTGCATCATGTCGGCTTCCATGTGGTTGCGCAGCGCGCTCATGCTGACCGCGTTATCGCTGACCGCCGAGGCCATCCGCTGATTGCCGACGTAACTGACCAGACTCACGATCAAGGCTGTCAGCAGACTTGTCACAATCAGCAACACTAAACGCAATTTGATCGACACCGGATCTTCCTCACTCATCACGCCCGTAAGCGCTTGTCAGCCTTCAGTTAAGCCTATTTGCGCAGGTCTGCCGCGCCAGAGCGTGTCAACCGGTGTCGGCATGCAGGCTTAACGCAGCAAAACTTTCGGATTGCGCGGCAAGTCTCACGTTGCAACGCAGCGGAAACGGCCTTCATCACCGGTTAATGTCGGCAGGCTATTGAGTCCGTCGCTCTGAACATTCGTACAGAAAAGGAAACGCCTATGAAACGCGCATTGTGGTTGGGTCTGCTCGGCACCTTCGCCATCGGCACCGCACAAGCGGCGACGGAAAAAGTTGCGATCAATCTGGTCAGCGCTGACAGCGCGCCGCAGGCGATCGGCTCGGTCACCATCAGTGAAACGGCGTATGGCCTGTTGTTCACGCCTGACTTGAAATCTCTGCCGGCCGGCGTGCACGGTTTCCACGTGCATGAAAACGGCAGCTGCGAGGCCGGCATGAAGGATGGCGTGAAAGGGGCCGCACTGGCGGCGGGCGGGCATTTCGATCCGCAAAAAACCGCCAAGCACCTCGGCCCTTACGCCGACGGCCATTTGGGTGACCTTCCGGCGATTTATGTGACTGCGGACGGCATCGCCAACTATCCGGTACTGGCGCCGCGCCTGAAGAAGATATCCGAGATCAAAGGTCACGCCCTGATGATCCACGCCGGCGGCGACAACCACGCCGACATGCCCAAACCACTGGGCGGTGGCGGTGATCGCATGGCCTGCGGGGTGATCTGACTCATTCCAGCGTGAAAGCGGGCAACCCGCCATGGCGTTGCCCGCGTCTGTTTTGCAATAACGCAGACTTTGCTGCGCCACGGAACTCCCGCCGCGCACGCCCCTCTCACATTATGTAATCCTTCCCTTTTTGCTTCGCGCTTGTGGAGGAACACCGTCATGCGCAAGTTAGTGCTCGTTTCTTCTTTACTCTTATGCCTGCCGGTCGGTTCGGCGTTGGCCCGCGTTGATGCGGGTGATGTCGCCACTTCGGCAGGTGTCTCCGCGTCGCTGTACTCGACCTTCAAGGATCACAAAATGGTGATTCCGGCCCGTGACGACTTGTCTGCATTTGTCGCCAGTGGCGGGGCCATTCGTGGGGTTTATCTTGAATCGGTGCTGCAACAGGCTCGCCAGGAAAATCCTGGACTCAATGCCAGTGATGAAGATCTGGCCAACGCGATTCTGGTGCATTACGAAGGCCTGAATCAGTAGCCGTCACGGAAAACGCAGCCGATGGATGGCTGCTGAAGGCGCATAGGCAAAACTGTCCGACGGCCTCTATGATGGAGGCCATGACGACTTCTGTGCCCTTGCGCTCCCCCTGCCCGCCCGGCGCCTGCATTTGCGGGCGCGATCCGTTGCTGGAGACGCCCGGCGCGGATTTGCGCATCCTGCGGCTGACCCGAGAGGAAGAAAAACGCCTGCTCGCTCGCCTCGAAATGCTCAAGGACCTGAATGACCTCAAACATCTGCAACAGCGCATGTTCGAGCAATTGGGGATTCGCGTCGACGTCGCTCCCGGTTTCAACGAAGTGCGCACCATGCGCGGGATCGCTATTCAAATCGACGAGTTACCGGGCCTGTGCCGCAAGACACGTGCAGCGATCCCGGCCGCCATTCGCCGCGGACTGGAAAACCACCCGGAAATCGCCTTCGAATTGCTCAACGCTCACGACTTGCTACGCGACACCTGATCACTTTTTCAGCCCCAGGCGTTTGCGCATTTCGGCGGTGATGCTCTGGCGGGTTTTCTTCATGTCGGCCCACGGCTCGTCACCGACCTCAGCCAACCGCTCATGAACGTTGTGCACGTTCCACTGATTGCCGCCCTTGAGCTCGGCGACCTCTTCGCGAAACAACGGCACCGAAACCGGCAAGCCTTCGCGGGTGCGCGCGGCGTAAGCGCAGATAGTGGTGGCGCCCAGACCGTTGCGCAGGTAATCGATAAAGATCCGCCCGACGCGGTTTTTCGGCCCGGACACCGCAGAAAAGCGCTCCGGCAACAGCTTGGCGATATGACTGACGATGGCGTGGCTGAAGTCCTTGACCTCGTCCCAACCGAGTTTGCGGGTCAGCGGCACCACCAGGTGAATACCCTTGCCGCCGCTGGTTTTGAGAAACGCCTTGAGGCCCAGTTCATCAAGTACGGTCAATGTCAGTGCCGTCGCTTCGACCATGCTTTTCCATGGCAGTGCCGGATCCGGATCGAGGTCAAGAACGAAGCGATCGGGCTTGTCCAGATCGACCGTGGTCGCGTTCCAGGTGTGCAGTTCGACGGTGCTCATCTGTACCGCGCCGATCAGCGCCTCGGCATTGTTGATCAGCATCACCGGTTGCCCGGTGACGTTTTTGTCCAGCGTGGTAATGCCGGGGATCGCCAGGCGTTCGGCGTTCTTCTGGAAAAACAACTCACCGGCGATGCCGTCCGGCGCGCGCACCAATGCCACCGGACGATCCTTGAGCTGCGGCAGAATCCATTCGGCAACGCTGGTGTAATACTCGGCCAGTTGCATCTTGGTGGTGCCGCTGACCGCGTCGATCACGCGATCCGGGTGAGTGATGCGCACCTTGCCGTTGGCCAGTCCGAGCTGCGACGGCGCGGTTTCTGCGCTGCTCGCCGGGGCTTTTTTCGGCGCTTTCTTCGTGGCTGATTTCTTCGCTGCAGTCTTCACCGGTTTCGCTCGCTCCTCAGTGATTCCCTTGGCCGGTTTGTCATCGCGCAAGCCATGGAACACGGCGTGGCGCACTGAACCGTCCTTGGTCATTTCGGCGAATGCGACTTCCGCCAGCAGTTTCGGCTTGAGCCAGTGCACGCCTTTGACCTCGAAGCCGCTGGGTGGATTGACCACCGCCGCCTTCTTCACCTGCAACGGTTTGAGTTGAGCCAGAATGCTTTTCAACGTCGACTCGTTGAAACCGGTGCCGACTTTGCCGGCGTAGCGCAACTCGCCGCTGTCGCGGTCATGCAGCCCCAGCAACAACGCGCCGAAGGCACTGCGCGAACCTTTCGGATCGGTGTAACCGACGACCACGAATTCCTGGCGGTGTTTGCACTTGAGCTTGATCCAGTCGCCGCTGCGCCGCGACACATAGGGCGAACCAAGGCGTTTGCCGATCAGGCCTTCCATCTGCATCTGGCAGGCGCTGTTGAGCAGGGCGTCCGGGGTTTCGTCGAAGGCCTCGGAGAAGCGCAACAACGGTTGCTCATGACTGCCGAGCACCGTGGCCAGCGCGGCGCGACGTTCCTCGACCGGCACTTCACGCAGGTCGACACCGTTGAGATACGGCAGATCGAACAGGTAGTAGAGAATGTTGCCGCTGCTTCCAGCTTCAAAAGCATTTTGCAGGGCCTGAAAGTCCGGTACGCCGTTTTCGTTGGCGACAACCATTTCGCCGTCGAGCCATGCGGATTCCAGCCCCAGCGCGGCCACTGCTTTGGCTTGTTGCGGCAACTTGTGCGTCCAGTCATGTCCGTTGCGGGTGAACAGTTGCACCTGATCATGATCGATGCGCGCCATGATCCGGTAGCCGTCGAACTTGATCTCGTAGCTCCACTGCCCTTCCGGCGCGCTGTCGACCAGCGTGGCCAGTTCCGGCTTGAGTTGCGTCGGCAATTTGGCCTTGTGCGCGCCGGTGAGCTTGCCGCTCGCGGGCTTGCGGGTTTTCGCCGCAGGTTTCTTCAGCGGTTTGCTTTGCTCGGCGGCCAGTTTGGGTTTGCCCACTATCGTGCGTTCGCTCAGGACACTGTCCGGCTCGGCCAGCAGCACGTCGTAATCATCCTGCGGCCGCGCGGCATCGTCCTGATGCTTGATCAGAAACCATTGTTCCTTCTTGCCCGGCATGTGCGTGCGCACCAGATTCCAGACACCGCCGAGCTTTTCGCCTTGCAGCTCGAACTTGAGTTTGCCCTTTTCGTAGGCCTTGTGCGGATCTTCCAGCGGAATCCACACGCCACGATCCCAGACGATCACATCACCGGCGCCGTAGTGCCCTTGCGGAATGTTGCCCTCGAACGTTGCGTAATCCAGCGGATGATCCTCGACATGCACCGCCAGCCGCTTGACCTTGGGGTCGAGTGACGGCCCTTTCGGCACCGCCCAGCTTTTCAAGGCGCCATCGAGTTCCAGGCGAAAGTCGTAATGCAGGTGTGAAGCGTCGTGCTTCTGGATGCAGAACTGCAAAGCATGCTCGGCAGCGGTTTTACCTCCCGAGCGCTTGACGGCAGCCGGTTCCGAGGTCGCCGAAAAATCGCGCATGCGGTTGTAGTCGTCGAGGTTCCTGTTCATCGTGCACCTGCCTTGTTTCAGCCCATTCGGGTCACGGTCAGCGCCACCACTGCGATGCGGTCGACCCGTTGATAGCCGGGGTTGAGCAGTTCTTCGCCAAAAACATCCGGGTCGAGTTCGCGGTACGTCCAGCCGAAGCGTTTTTCATCGAGGCGCGGCAGCACGGTGTCGAGAAACGGATCACGACCATCGACCATCGCCACACCGGTGTAGAGAAGCAGCGAGCCACCAGGCGCCAATCGATTCAAGGCCTGTTCGACGATACGCAGCGAAAGCCCTGCCCCCAGCGTCCCGCCACCGTGGCGATAGGCGCGTTCCGCCGGGTCGGCCATGTACGGCGGGTTGGCGACGATCAGGTCGAACTCGCCGTCGACGCCCTGCAGCAGATCACTGGCACGCACTTCAACGTTGGCGACTTCCGCCAGTGCCGCATTGATCGCAGTCAGACGCAACGCCGCAGGGTTGATGTCCAGCGCCAGCACCTCTGCCTCGCGACGGGCCCGGCCGATCAGAATCGCACCGACGCCAGCGCCGCAGCCGATGTCCACCGCGCGATGAATCGGCGCGAAGTTCTGCTGCAGGTGGGCGTGGATCAGTTGCGCGAAACGGTAGGTGTCGGGGCCGAAAAACACCGCGTCAGCGGCCTCGGTGGGAAATGCCGAATGGACGAACAGCAAATCATCCAGGCTCGACCAGCGCACCCGACTCTTCAGCTCACCTTCGTAGTGATCAATGATCTGTGCGTCTTGCAGTTGCCGCTGTTCATCGGCTGACAACAACCCCGGCGTGAAAGGACGCGACCAGCCGAACACATCGCGCAAAGAGTCGGCCATCTGGCCCTCGTCACGCTGGTTGACCCGTTGATGGGTCAACGGCGTCGGCGTGGTGAACCGATATCCGTCTGCCAACAAGCGCCGGCCCAATTGCAGCAGCACGAGGTCGTTGGGGCAGAGTTGTTCTTCCTGATTCATCGGCGGTGTCCTTAAGGCAAGCGGGATTTGAGTTCGATAAAACGCCGGGTGGCGAGCAGCCCGGCCGGGTGTGCATGGCGGGCCGGGGCGAGCCAGGGGATCAGAATCGCCATTTGCGCCGAGGCATCCTGACCTTGCAGCGCGGTGTTGAGCGCCTGTACGTCGGGATCCTGTGCAAGCCCTTCGATGGGCGCTGCGGTCTGACTGTGCCGCCGAACGGGTTTCGCTTTATCCGACGGCGTCCAGTCGCCGGCAATCCAGTCGTGCACCAGTTGTTTTTCGTAGGCATTGAACACGCCGAACATCGCCGCACCGTCGCCCGCGATCAGTTGCCAAAAACGGCTGGCCTGCGGGTCTTCGTGGCGCTTGATCCAGCCCTTGTTCTGCAACGCTTGGAGGAAACCGGGCAATTGCTCGGGTGCAGCCAGCCACTGATTGACGGTCTGCCCTTCGAAACGGCAGTAATCGGAGTGCATGTGTTGGGCAAACGGGCACTTGCGCTCGAGCATCGCCAGCAATTGCTGCTCAAGGTCGAAGCCTTCAATGATTGCGCGGCTGCCCTGCCCCAGATCGTTGAGCCGATAGCCCAGCGCTACCCGGCGCAGAAACTCAGCGCGATCGGCCTCGAGCGGCAGCAGGTCAAGCGTCGCCTGCACGGCTTTTTGCGCATGGCCGGTGCTGGCGTTGTCGATGGTCACGTGCAGGGTGAAATAGTATGGATCGATCCCCAGTTCACTGAGTTCGTAACTGCTGATCAACAGGTGCAACGGCAGTTGTTCGTAGCCGAGGTTGTAGCCGATCACCTCGGGCAGATAATCAGCACCACAGACACCGAGGGCCAGTTGTATCGCGCCTTGCAGGTAGCGTTCATCGTCGATGGCGCTGCTGTCCTGCAGATCGTGCTCGGCGAGCAATTTCTGATAAATCACCACGTGGTTCTGCGCCGGATTGCCTTCGCCCAGCTCTTCCAGAAAGGTTCGCAGCAGGCCCTGGAAACGTGGGTCCTGCCAGCGCGGCAACAGACCATAGAGCCAGGCGCCGTCGACCAGTTTGGTCGGTGCCACCGCTTGCAGGAAATACAGCGCCTGCGCCTTGCCACGGAAAAATTGCCGAGGCCCGCCGGCCTTGCGCTGCTGCAGATAGTCGGCGTATTGCCGGGCGACATCGGCGCAATGTTCGGCCACCCAGGCGTGCCACGTTGCCGGGTCTTCAGGCAACACATCGGCAAGTTGCGCGGCATGTTGCAGTTGCTCCTGCAAAAACGCCTGCGCAAGGTCCTGGGAATCGTCATCGCGCAACAACGCTTCATAGACCTGCCGCATGTTCCCGGCGGCGTTCATCAGGTGCGGTTGGGCAGGCGCGGCTTGCAGGGGTGTCAGGACAGTCATGGCAAAATTCTCGGTCGGTTGGCAGGGCGCTGTTCCACACGCCTCTACAGCAGCAGAGAGGCGGCGCCTGCGAAAAATTCAATCGACGTGAAAATTGCCCGGACGGACGGCGAAGCAGCTCCTTGACGGAGCTGCGGGTGGTTATGATTTTTTGCCGTTACATCAGGCCTGGCCTTTGGCCTGCTGCTCCAGATGCACCTGCAAATCCGGGTCGATCCGCAAGGCTGCTGCCAGTTCATCCAGATAGCTGCGCTCGGCGTCCTGTTGGTCATCCACGAGGATCACGCTGACCAGATACATTTCAGCGGCCATGGCCGGATCGCCTTTGGCCGCCTGCGCGACTTCGTTGGCGTCCAGCGGTTTCGAGACTTCGTCCTCAAACCATTGCTGCAATTGTGGGTCGTCGGTGTGTTTGCTGATTTCCCCACTGATCATCTGTTGTTCCCGGGCGTCGATCTCACCGTCAGCCTTGGCCGCCGCGATCAACGCGCGCAATACAGCGTGGCTGTGCTCCTCGACTTCCGGGCCGGCAAGCAGATTGGCCGTCTGCGGGATTTGTTGCGGTGCCGCGCTGGCCTGGCTGCGTTGCCACGCCTGATACGCCTGGAACGCCATCATGCCCAGCGACGCCAGCGCCGCATAATTGGTCCCGCCGGAACGATTTTGCGTGCTGCCCCCGCCGCTCAGCGCCCCACCCAAAGCGCCGCCAAGTCCACCACCGGCACCGCCGCCGAGCAAACCACCGAGCAAGCCGCCCAAGCCGCCAAGTCCACCGGCAGATCCGCCGCCGCTGGCCGCGCCCGAGCCGCCACCGAGCAGTCCGCCCAGCAACCCACCTAAACCACCCAAACCATCGCCAGCAGACGCTGAAGATTGTTGTCCCGCCGAGGCTTGGCCTTGCAGCAGTTTTTCGAGCAAATCGTTGGTGTTCATGACGTTATCCTCAGGCATTGGCAGTGACTGCGTCTGGCAACGATAGACCCCTTAAGCCATAGCGCCAGCACCGTTTGGCTGACGCTCGAAGCCTTGACGGATTTCGCCCGCGTATTTTTTCGCCGGCCAGCTAAGATTGATCAGTGGTGAACCTTATCCCGGCCAGACCGGTCGATAGCTGCAACCCCGACCCGGTTTGCCGGCGCCCTGCTACTCAAGGGTGATACCCGGCTTGCTTCACTTTCTGGAGAACGCCCCCGTGATATCGACCGTACACATCGCCAGGCTCAAAGCATGGGGCGCCCATGGTTTTACCGCGACTGGCGTGGTCACAGCCTTCCTGGCCACCCTCGCCCTGCTGGAAAACCAGCCGACCCATTGCCTGATGTGGCTGGGCGTGGCGCTGATTGTCGACGGCCTCGACGGCGCACTGGCGCGCAAGGTCAACGTGCAATCGGTGCTGCCGAGTTTCGACGGTTCGATCCTCGATCTGGTGATCGATTACCTGACATACGTGTTCATCCCGGCGCTGTTCATCTATCGCTACATTCCGTTGCCCGACTACACCCTGCTGCTGACCGTGTCGCTGATTCTGGTGTCGTCGCTGTTCTGCTTCTGCAACGTCAACATGAAGAGCAAGGACAATTACTTTGTCGGCTTTCCGGCGGCGTGGAATGTGGTCGCACTGTGCCTTTACATCATTGGACCGGGGCCGTGGATCACCTTCCTGACCGTGATCGGCCTGGCGTTGCTGACGGTGACGCGAATGAAGTTCCTGCACCCGTTCCGCGTGCGCCGGTTCATGCCGATCAACATTGCGGTGACGGCGATCTGGCTACTGTGCAGTTTGTCGCTGGTGCTCAACCACCCGGTGATCAACCCGTTGGTGATGGGCTTGTGGTTGCTGATGTCGGCGTACTTTCTGGGGATCTGCATCTGGCGCACGGCGCTGGAGTGGTTTGATCGGCCGCAGGTGAAATAGGCTCCAGAACCCAACACAAATCCATTGTAGGAGTGAGCCTGCTCGCGATAGCGGTCTGTCAGCTGAATATTTTTTACTGAAAGACCCCTATCGCGAGCAGGCTCACTCCTACAGGGATCGCAATAGATTCGAAAGTCGGGGGTGAATCAGCGCTTAGTAATCACCACCTCCAGATACTCGCTCGGCACTACCAGCGAACCCTCTCCCGCCCGATTCAACCGATTGAGCAGATCCGCCAGATCACTCTCCAGCGCCTGCCCGCTCTCCGGCGGTAATGCCGCAAAGGCCTTGTGCACCGGCCCGTACCAATGGCGAAAGATGTCGATGAAATGCGCCGCCGAGCGATAGCGGAAATTGAAATCGCGCCGTGTCACCCGCAGCAGAAAATCACGGTCATCGAAATGTTTGTGCAGCCAGGCATCGGAGCCCCAATTCGAGGGAGGCTGGGCACCAGCCGGCGGTGGCAGATGCCGGCCCAAAACCTTGAACATCTGCCCAACAAAACCTTCCGGCGTCCAGTTGGCCAGACCTATCCGCCCACCACGGCGACAAACCCGGCCCAACTCGGCCGCAGCCGTGTCCTGATCCGGCGCGAACATCACACCAAAGGTCGACAGCACCGCGTCGTAACTCTCATCGGCGAACGGCAGTGCCTCAGCATCGGCAACCTGAAACGTCACGTCCAGATGCTCCGCCCGGGCCCGATCCTGGCCGCGTTCCAACAAAGCCGCGATGTAGTCGGTCGAGGTGACTTGGCAGCCACGGCGCGCCGCCGCCAGCGTCGCATTACCGTTGCCGGCAGCGACATCCAGCACCTCTTCATCGCACCGCAGGTCACAGGCTTCGGCAAGGTTTTCGCCGACGATTTGCAACGTCGTGCCAATCACGGCGTAGTCGCCACTGGCCCAGGCGACTTTCTGGCGTTCCTTCAGGGCTGTCAGATCAATCGGGGTACTCATAAGAGTGAACTCCGCTGCGGGTGGGGTCGGTAATCATTCGGCCGTCGTCGGATCGATGACCGTCATCACTCGCGCCACACTGTTGGCAGGAAATCCTCCAAGCCTGGCGTGTTCGCGTACCTGCTCTTCGTCAGGCGCGATGTACACGCAATAGATTTTGTCGGCGGTGACATAACTCTGTAGCCACTGCACCTGTGGCCCAAGTTCGCGCAACACCTGGCAGGACGTTTGTGAGACGTTTTTGAGTTCGGCTTCGGACAGCTTCCCGGCCCCTGGAATCTCGCGTTCAATCACGAATTTCGGCATGGCAACCTCGCGCTCTTGTTATGGGGCAAGGCCGGCTGTGACCCTGCTCAGGCACTATCGCGCCGAGACCGCTCGGCGTCCCTGCCAATCGTCTGGCAACCCCGTAAAACCGCGGGTTTGCCGATGAGCGGTGGAAATCTGTAAAGCGTCTGGAACACCTGGAAGATTGCCAACGTTCGAGGATTGGTTTCTGATGCCCGCTCGCTTCTGGAACGGACTCTACCGATGTCACTGAAACTCGATTGGCTCGCGCATCACATGCACCACAGCGACCGTTATGCTCAATGGATCCACCAGCAATTCCCCTACGAATACATCGACCAACCCCTGGCTGAATGGCAGCGTGAATTTGCCGAGGGCCAAGGCAATGGCGACTGGTCTTGCCTGATCGCCATGGACGGTGAACGCCTGGTCGGCGGCGCGGCGCTGGCACGCGATGACCTCGCCCTGCGCCCTGATCTTGGTCCTTGGCTGGCCTGCGTGTTCGTCAGTCCTGAAGCGCGCGGGCAAGGCCTGGCAGAACGCTTGATTGCAGGGATTTGTCAGGAGGCGAAAGAGTGCGGGTTTGCGCGTTTGTATCTGCATACGCAGTCCAAGCAGGACTACTACGCCAAACGCGGCTGGCAAGTCCTGGAGCGTTTTCGCGCCTGGGACAATGAACAATGGCTCATGGTCCGCGACCTCTGAGCTAGTGGTTTGCTGATCACGCCGCAGGCGCCTTAGCCTCCTCCAGCAACTGCTGGATCATCTGCTCCTGCGCCTCGTAGCGACCTTCACCGAAGTGGCTGTAACGCACCTGCCCCTTGGCGTCGATCAGGTAATGCGCCGGCCAGTACTGGTTATCGAAGTTACGCCAGATCGCGTAGTTGTTGTCGATGGCCACCGGGTAGGTGATGCCGAGCTTTTTCACCTGGTCCTTGACGTTGTCGATGATCCGCTCGTAGCCGTATTCCGGGGTGTGCACGCCGATCACCACGAGGCCGTCCTTCTCGTACTTCTTCGCCCAGTCCTTGACGTACGGCAGGGTGTGCTGGCAGTTGATGCAGTCGTAGGTCCAAAAGTCCACCAGCACCACTTTGCCGCGCAGGGCGTCTGCGTTCAGTTCAGGCGAATTCAACCATTGCACGGCGCCAGCGAGTGACGGCATCGCACCTTTGCCCTCCTCCATCGGCGAGTCCGCGCGGACTTTGCTGATGAAGTAGTCGACCACTTTCGGCACGTTTTCCAACACGCGTTTTTCGACACTGGCGACGCCTTCGGAGGAGGTGTTGGCCAACAAGGTTTTATCGACGCCGGTGGCAATCACCGCTGCCGTCGCCAGTACCGCAACCCCGGCACCACGACGCAACCAACCGGTGAACGGGATCGACGGTTTCAAACGGTTGACCAGCCCGCGCCCGGTGAAGATCAACGTGCCCAGCGACAACGCACTGCCGGCGCCGTAGGCCAGCAGCAACAGGCTGGTCTGCGCGTTGGCGCCTTGCAGCATGGCACCGGTGAGAATCACCCCGAGAATCGGTCCCGCGCACGGTGCCCAAAGCAGACCGGTGGCCACGCCGAGCATGATCGAACCCATCGGCCCGGCCTTTTTCCGGGTGTCCGGGTCCAGACGATTGCCGAGCATCACCAAGGGGCGTGTCAGCCAGCCGCCGATGCGCGCCGAGATCAGCGACAGGGCGAACACGCTCATCACGACCAGCGCGACGTACCGGCCACTGTTGCTGGCCTGGATCACCCATTCGCTGCTGACCACGGCGAGGCTGGAGATCAGCGCGAAGGTCAGGGCCATGCCGCCGAGGGTCAACAGTATCGAAGCGCGACTGCGTTGAGCGCCGGCAAACAGAAACGGCACCACCGGCAAAATACAGGGGCTGAGCACGGTCAGCAGACCGCCGAGAAATGCGATGAGGTACATAGTGAGTCACCCTTGATCAATGATTGTGACGAGCCGTTCAGACGCTCTGGCTTTCCAGCCATTGGCTCTGCGGCGTACGGCTGGCGCCGTTCTCGGCAAACATCTGCCCTTGTGGCGTGCGGCTGGAGCCGTCCGCTGCAATCAGGCCGTCGCTGCCCTGCTGGGCCACCGGCGTCAGTTGGAAGCAGGTGCTGCTGTGGCAGCTATGCTGTTCAACCGCAGCGTTGGCATGGGCGGCGACGCCGGCCAGGGAGAAAGCAATGGCGGTGAATAAGCGCGCGACGTTGTTCATGGTGTTGTTCCTTCTATGAAGAGTTGGCTTGGTGGCCTTTGTTGGCCTGGTTGCCGTTGATGGCTTGGTTGCCGTTGGTGACTCAGTTGTCGTTGTTGCAGCCGTCGGCAAATTTGCTGTAATCGAGTACGCGGGTTTTGCCGGCAGAATCGAGGTAGGTCATGCGCGCCTCGACGATGCCGCAGGACACCGAGTCGCCCTGTTTCAGCGAGATCACTTTCTGGATATCCAGGTGGGTGCCGTAGGTGTAGGTTTGCGCGGTGACAGCGGCTTCGGCCCGGGCCGAGAGCGTGCAGATGTTCAGCGCGGCAAACAGGCAGGCGGCGATTACGGATTTGTTGTTCATGGCGTTTCCTCAAGGCTTCAGTGGGGTTTGAGCCGAGGCGATCTGTGTGGGCCTCGATGGAGCCTATTTGAGGCTCGCGAGGTATCGCCTCTGTGTCAGGAACAGGCGCGTTTCAATCGCTGTGTATCCTTGCCATCGGGGGATACACAGCGATACAAAACCCTGAAAAAATCGCGTTTTTGCGTCCCCGTGTATCCGTTGTGACGGCAGATACACTGCAATACAAAGGCAGGCAGGCGGCCCACCGCAGGCTCGATACACTGCACGGCAGTCCCTTTTGATAGAGGTTTGCACCGATGGATCATGTCGATCACATTCTCATCGTCGACGACGACCGCGAGATCCGTGAACTGGTGGGCAACTACCTGAAGAAAAACGGCCTGCGCACCACGGTGGTCGCCGATGGCCGGCAGATGCGCAGCTTTCTCGAAGCCAACACTGTCGACCTGATCGTGCTCGACATCATGATGCCCGGCGACGATGGCCTGCAGCTGTGCCGCGAACTGCGGGTGGGCAAACACAAGGCCACGCCGGTCCTGATGCTGACCGCGCGCAACGATGAAACCGACCGCATCATCGGCCTCGAAATGGGCGCCGATGATTACCTGACCAAACCGTTCGCCGCCCGCGAATTGCTCGCACGGATCAACGCTGTGCTGCGCCGCACGCGCATGCTGCCGCCGAATCTGGTGGTCACCGAGGCCGGGCGCTTGCTGGCTTTCGGCCGGTGGCAACTGGACACCTCGGCCCGTCACCTGCTGGACAAGGACGGCACCATGGTCGCCCTCAGCGGTGCCGAATATCGCTTGCTGCGGGTCTTTCTCGATCACCCGCAACGGGTGCTCAGCCGCGACCAACTGCTCAATCTGACCCAGGGCCGCGACGCCGATCTGTTTGACCGCTCGATCGACTTGCTGGTCAGCCGTTTGCGTCAGCGCCTGCTAGATGATGCGCGCGAGCCGGCTTACATCAAGACCGTGCGCAGCGAAGGTTACGTGTTCTCACTGCCGGTCGAGATTCTCGGGGCCCCGGCATGAGCATCAATCTGCACTGGCCGCGCACCCTCGCCTCGCGCCTGTCGCTGATTTTCCTGATCGGCCTGTTGCTCGCTCAGGCGCTGTCGTTCGGTGCGCAGTATTACGAGCGTTACCAAAGCGCCAAGAACACCATGCTCGGCAATCTGGAAACCGACGTCTCGACCTCGATTGCGATCCTTGATCGCTTGCCTGCCGAAGAGCGCCCTGCCTGGCTCGAGCGTCTGGCGCGAAAGAATTATGGCTACCTGTTGAGCGAAGGCGAACCGGGCACACCGATCGAGGCCAGTGATGTGCCGGTGGCGGTCACCTCGATCACCGAAGCCATCGGTGAACGTTATCCGCTGACCTTCACCGATATTCCCGGGCCGAAGAAACACTTTCAGGGCCATTTGCGCCTGAGCGACGGCAGCCCGGTGACCATCGACGTGCGTCCCGCCATGGTCCCGCTATCGCCCTGGTTGCCGGCGGTTCTGCTCGGCCAACTGGCGTTGATGATCGCCTGCACCTGGCTGGCCGTGCGTATCGCGATCCGTCCGCTGACCCGTCTGGCCAACGCCGTGGAAACCCTCGACCCCAACGCCCACCCGATCAACCTCGACGAAAGCGGCCCGAACGAAGTGGTCTACGCAGCACGGGCGTTCAACACGATGCAGGCGCGCATTGCCGCTTATCTCAAGGAACGCATGCAACTGCTGGCGGCGATTTCCCATGACCTGCAAACGCCGATCACGCGGATGAAACTGCGCGCCGAACTCATGGACGATTGCGCCGAGAAAGACAAACTGTGGAATGACCTCAACGAGATGGAACACCTGGTTCGCGAAGGCGTGGCGTATGCGCGCAGCATCCATGGTTCGACCGAAGAAAGCCGCCGCACCAATATGGATTCCTTCCTCGAAAGCCTGGTGTTCGACTATCAGGACATGGGCAAGCAGGTGCAACTGGTCGGCAAGAGTGCGGCGGTCATCGACACCCGTCCTCATGCGTTGCGCCGGGTTCTGGTGAACCTGACCGACAACGCACTGAAATTTGCCGGCGCCGCCGAAGTCTGGGTTGAAGCCAACAAAGGCAACCTGGCGATCACCGTCATGGACCGCGGCCCGGGCATCGCCGACGCCGAACTGGCGCAGGTGCTGCAACCGTTCTACCGCGTGGAAAACTCGCGCAATCGCGATACCGGCGGCACCGGGCTGGGACTGGCGATCGCCCAGCAACTGGCCATGGCGCTCGGTGGTTCGCTGACGTTGAGCAATCGCCAGGGTGGCGGGTTGTGCGCGGAACTGAAGCTGCCGCTGCATCCATAAACGCTTTAACGGCGCCTGTTTAAACGCTACCGACCAGTACCGGTCGGTGGCCTGCACACCGCCGCGCCAATGCCTACAACTTCATCAGAATCCACTGACTGTGCGCCTTGGCTGATGCGCTTATGGTTGTGTTGCCCGTTTCGCACTGTTCACCATTGGTCGCCACTGTCAGATCTGACAGTAGCAAGTCAGCGCCGGGCTACGGTTCCATGACAATTGGCCCAACCTGTCGAGGCGCAACATGACTCTGCTCGAATCCGTTACCCACGTGTGTACGCGCCTGGCGCCCGGCGGCTGGCATTCGCTGATGCTCGCCCACGGCCTGGACTTGCTGGCTGAACCGCTGGCGGCGGAACTGCACAAGCCCCTGAAAATCGACCGGTCAATACCCGGATTTACCGATTTCGCAACGACCGGCAGCCGGGCGATCGAGGCTGGCGCACCGGCGCACAGCCTGCTGTATCACGCGCTGGCCTCGCCAAACGTGCTCAGCGATGAAAACGGCCGGACACTACAGCTGTTTCCCACTGCCGCCGAGATCGAGACCGTGCTCGACTATGTCTACAGCGTCAGTCCGCCCACGCTCGACAGCCTGCGCCACAAAGCCCGGGGCGCGCCGTTAGCGGTGGTCGCGTTTGCCAGTGAATATCGCTGCGCCGCCGACACCGTGCATGGCCGGCATGCCGACCTGTGCTTCTCGCGTACCGGTATCGCCCGCGTCGGCACCGCCCCCCCGTGCTATGACGCAACGCTGCGCAGTTTCCTGCCCTTCGTCGACGATGACCCGCACGGCATCCGGGTGATGCCAGTGCGCTACAGCGCCTACATTGCCGTGCAACTCAAGGGCGATGCCGAGCGCTTCGGGCCGATGGATTTTCAGGTGGACCTCGACCCCGGACTGGATTTCTGGGTGCCCGTGCACAAGCTGTTCAATGGTTCGCAGTGTCTGGAGGGTCTGAACCTGACGGTGACGCTGGGCAACCACCAGATCAACGAAAAACTGCGGCATGTCCATTTGCGCCACAGCGGTACCGGTTGGCAGGAACCGCAGATCAGCCAGCCACCCTTCGTCGTCACGGAAAATCTTGCGCATTGGGCCTCGACTGTAGATCTCGGCCCCGGTCTGCTGGTGCCTGAAGCCAGAGCCCGGCTGGTTGCGCCCGTCGAATATCAAGGGCAGCCCTTGTCCTTTGTGCTGCCGGCCAATACCGGCGGCATGGTGCACGGACGTCACCGGGTCGAAGCGGATGGCAGCATCGAAGACCTGAACGAGCATGAAGGTGTCGAGGCGTTGGTACGTCAGGGCGGTTATCGCGCCTTGCATTATCAGGACGGCACTGCCGATGGCTGGGTGTTGCCACGCTGCCCGATGCTGGAAAACCATTTGCCGGCCGTCGCCGCCTATTCGCTGATCGGCCCTCCGGACTTCTATCCGTTATGCAGTCAACGCAAGCTGTTGCACTGGGTCAGCGACGAACCAGCGTTACCAAGTGCCGGTCTCTGGCACGCCCGACTTGAAGCGCTCTCCAACGTACGCTACTGCGCCAACCTCGATCTGCAGGATCAACTGTTCACCCCGACTGACCGTGGGGTGAGCGCCATCGTTGCCCTCGCCGATCAAACCGACACGGTGCAATCCATTGCCCCGCTACCACCGTCATCGCGGCCGACCTCGCTGCCCGACGGCGCCGCCGGGGTGTTCGGGCCTGGCTGGGAGGTCGGCTGGGTTCGCCAGCGCACGGCAGACGACGAATGGATCAACGTCCTCGCCGGCTATCAGATGGCCAGCCCGTTTCCCGAGGATGCGAAGATCTGCGCAGCGCTAGGTTCTTTCTGGCCTGGCGTGGCACCGGATTCGGCACGGGTCTTTGAGCCGCGCTCGACGCTGCACAGCATCATTCCCCTGACCGATGAGGAAATCGGCATGGGCGGCGTGGCCTGGGATAATCAGCGCGGCCCGCAACTGATCACTCAAGACGATCGGCTGATCGTCCAGTACCACGCGTACGCCCATGCCGATTACACACAGGTGGCCCTCGATGGCCAGTTCTCCCTGAGCACGACCGGCCACACTGCGCAAACCATCTATCAGCAGCGCGTGCGTTCGATGTATCGCGTGTACCGTGCGCTCGGCGCCGCCAGCGATAAATCCCTGCGCAATGCCTGGCCACTGTTGTCGTTCGTTGACGTGCAGCGGCCGAACGCGGAACTGGACAGCGCGCAGGCGCAAGCCGGGCAGCTCCTCGACGGCTGGGTGCAGCGCTTTTTGCTGTACAAGCGCGGCGCCGTGCAGATCCCTGCAAGTGATTTCAGGTTGCGCCACGTCGAAGTCGAAGAGTTGGTGATCTTGCTGCTCAGCGCCGATGCAATCCTGATCAAACGCGACACCCTGCCATGGCGGGTCGCCCATGAAACATTTTGATGTTGTGGTCGTCGGCGCCGGCCCTGCGGGCTGCGCAACGGCAATCAGTTGCGCCCGTCACGGGCTGCGCGTGGCCTTGATCGAACGGCAGGCGTTCCCGCGGTTTCGCCCCGGCGAAAGCCTGCATCCGGGCATCGAACCGCTGCTCCGACAACTGGGGGTCGCCGAGCAGCTATGTGGCCGCGGGGCCCGGCGCTTTGACGGCCACTGGGTGCACTGGAACGGTGTACCGCGCTTCAATGCCTTTGGCGCCGATGATCGCGGCGCCTGGCAGGGTTTTCATCTGGAGCGGGCGCAACTGGACGCGACGTTACTGGCGCAAGCGGCCACGTTGGGGGTGGAGATCAGTCAGCCCTGCCGGGCACGGCGAGTGCTGACTCAGGCCAATCGGGTGATCGGCGTGGAGACCGACAGCGCACGCCTTTACGCGACCTGCCTGATCGATGCCAGTGGCGCTTGCGACTGGCTCGCTCGCCAACTCGGTCTGCCGGTTCGCCACTGTTCACCGCCGCTGGTGGCGCGTTACGGCTACTTGCAAGGTCACAGCGCAACCTATGCAACAACCGCGCACTTGCTCGCCGATCCTGACGGATGGACCTGGATCGCCCAGGTTGAGCCGCAGTTGCTGCACTGGACGCACCTGACGTTCGAGAACAACAAGCGCTCGACGAGGCTTCCCGAGACCCTGCAAGCATTGCCAGCCGTAGGGCGGATACGCGGCGCCGATGTAACCTGGCGCATCACCCCGGCCGTCACCGGTGCTGGTTATTTTCTGGTGGGCGATGCTGCCAACCGGCTCGACCCGGCGTCCTCCCACGGCGTGCTCAAAGCGTTGATGAGCGGTATGCAAGCCGCGCAAGCCGTAGCGGATGGTCTGCGCCAACCGGCCTTGCAAACAGCGGCGCAGGCGCAATATCGCCAATGGCTGAACGCTGGATTCGCACGCGATGTGGCGCACCTGCGCGACTTCTATCGTCTGCATCCCTGCCCGCCGTCGTGGCTGCCTGCCGCATGACTTACAGGACGCTGGCGAGCACGCCCTCCTGGTGAAACTGCCGCAACAACGCCGATCCGCTGTCCATGAACGTTTCGGTGTCGGGCACCCCTGCTTCTACTGCCAGATCTTGCAATTGCTGGCGGCCATCAAGGTCAGGAAACGCTTCAATGCGCTGTAACAGGCGCCAGGCCAGCGGGCTCAGCTCGGAAAACTGCACATTCCAGTCTGCCGTGCGCCGCACCAGCAACAGGGTCGGATGCGCCGGCGGCGTGGCGGGCTGATGGTTCGGATCAAGTGCATGCACCGGCCACACATACGCCAATGGCCAGGCCAGTGCCGAGATCTGCAGCGGACGCTCCAGCAACAGCGCCGGATCGCTTGGCGGCAGCGCTTGAGCATCGGACTGCTGCAAGATCATCTCGACCCACTCGTAATGCGCCAGCTCCAGCAGAAACGCCGGCCACTCGCCCTCGCGCAACACCTGCGGTGGCGACGCGAGATAGTCGAGAAACGTTTCGGCAATCTCGCCAAACTTTGGGGTCTGCGCCCGCCACTCGCGCAAAAAGCCTCGTACCAGCAGGCTCCAGCGTTGTTCCCCGATGATCCGGATCAACACCGGAAACGTGCCGCTCAACAATAGCGAAACGTTGTTGAACACCAGATCGCGATAAACGTTGACCCGCGCCACGTTCATGTCGGCCGGTGGCGATTGATGTTCGGGATCGCGCAAATACCGGGTCAGTGCCTGTTGTTGCAGTATCAGGCTATTCACGAGGGCGACCTCCGGCTTGCAAATGGCGAATGGTCTGCAACTCGGCGACCAGTTCGGAAAATGCCGGGAAATTGAAGTCCCGCTCAAGCAGCGTTGGCTGCGCGCCAAACCGCCTATAAGCCTCCGCCAGCAGAGACCACACGACCGGTTTGACTGAGGCACCATGGGTGTCGATTTTCAGCGTCTCGGACTCATCGAAATGCCCCGCCACATGCATCCCGACCACCCGGTCCGGCTCGATACCGGCGAGGAAGGTTTGCGGATCGAAGCCGTGGTTGATCGCGTTGACATAGACATTGTTGACGTCCAGCAGCAGGTCGCAATCGGCCTCGCGCAACACGGCATTGGTGAAGCTCAGCTCGTCCATGTCCTGACGCGGGGCGGCATAGTAGGAGACGTTTTCCACGGCCAGGCGCCGGCCGAGAATGTCCTGAGCCTGACGGATCCGCGCGGCAACGTGCTGCACCGCTTCTCCGGTGAACGGCAACGGCAGCAAGTCATACAGATGCCCGTCATCGCTGCAGTAACTCAGGTGCTCGCTGTACAGCGGCACGTTGTAATGGTCGAGAAACACCCGAACCTCCTGCAAGAATCCGACATCCAGCGGCGCCGGCCCGCCCAGCGACAGCGACAAGCCGTGACAGGACAACGGATAGCGCTCGGCCAGTTCGCGTAACGCCGCACCGTGCGCGCCGCCGACTCCGATCCAGTTTTCCGGGGCGACTTCGAGAAAGTCGAAGGCGCCGCTACGGGCAGCCTGCAGGTCTTTCAGCAGACCACGGCGCAGGCCGAGGCCAACACTGGGTGGCATTGACGAGGGCGGCGTATGCATGGGATGTACCTCAGCAGTGGGTTTGCCACATTTGAGCCGCCGGATGTATTGCGGTTGTGTGCAGATGACCGGGCATTTGCAGCCCTGTGTGTCCCACCATCACGGCGATACACAGTGATACAGGTTCTCTGCCGATCAATATTGTGGGAGCGAGCCTGCTCGCGAAAGCGTCAGCACTGCCAATACCAGAATTGCCTGAAATGCCGCCTTCGCGAGCAGGCTCGCTCCCACAGGTTTTCGTTGCTCACAAATCCAGCGACACGCCCGGACCGGGGCTAGACTCCTTTATTACCCAGTCGAGGGGGACGCAGGACGTCAGCCGTGCCCTGCCCAACTCCGTGACCACCGCCCGGTGGCGCACGCCTCGACCCTCGACGCCGCCGGACCGTGATCCTGTTTCAGGAGCACACATGATGGATGAGGCGAAGCTCAACCAATTCATGGGCAAACTGGTCAACGACATGGGCGGCGCGGCGATGCTGGCCAATGTCATCGTCGGCGAAGAGCTCGGGCTGTACCGGGCAATGGCCGACAGTCAGCCGATCAGTGCCGATGCCCTCGCTGCCAAAACCACCTGCAACCCGCGTCTGGTGCGCGAATGGCTCAGCGCTCATGCGGCGTCCGGCTACATGGAGCACCACGACGGTCAGTTCCGTTTACCCGAAGAACAGGCACTGGCCCTGGCCGTTGAAGATTCCCCGGTGTATGTCGCTGGTGGCCTCGGGGTGGTGGCATCGTTTTTCCACGACAAGGACAAACTGGTCAAAGCCATGCGCGGCAACGGTGCCCTGCCCTGGGGCGATCACCACCCGTGCATGTTCACCGGCACCGAGCGGTTCTTCCGGCCCGGCTACAAGGGCCACCTGATCGCCGAATGGCTGCCGGCGCTGGACGGCGTGGTAGCCAAGCTTGAGCAAGGCGCGAAAGTCGCCGATATCGGCTGCGGTCATGGCGCCTCGACCGTGATCATGGCCCAGGCGTTTCCCAACTCGCGTTTCGTCGGCTATGACTATCACGCGCCCTCGATCACCGTCGCTACCCAGCGCGCCGAGGAAGGTGGCGTCAGCAGCCGGGCGAAGTTCTTTCAGGGTTCGGCGAAAAGCTACCCCGGCGACGACTACGACCTGATCTGCTATTTCGACTGCCTGCACGATATGGGCGATCCGGTCGGTGCCGCCCGTCACGCCTATGACTCGCTGAAAGACGATGGCACGGTGTTGCTTGTCGAGCCGTTCGCCAACGACACGCTGGACGACAACATCAACCCTGTCGGGCGGCTGTTCTATGCGGCCTCGACGTTTATCTGCACACCGAACTCGCTATCGCAGGAAGTCGGCCTGGGCCTGGGCGCACAAGCAGGGGAAATGCGTTTGCGCAAGGTGTTTACCGAGGCCGGTTTCAAGCAGTTCCGCCGGGCCACGCAAACGCCGTTCAACCTGATTCTGGAGGCACGCAAGTAACCCGCGCGGGTCGCGTGCTAACCTGCTGGCACTGCCCATTTCGGAGCGCTGACCATGCTCGACAGCCCGACCCGCGAACACCTCGACACCTTGCAAGAGGTGATGGCCGATGGCGACTTCCTCGTCCTGACCGGAGCCGGCATCAGCACGCCGTCGGGCATTCCGGATTACCGCGACAGCGACGGTGTGCGCCGTGGCCGGCAGCCGATGATGTACCAGGAGTTCCTCGCCGCCCCCGAGTCGCGCCGCCGCTACTGGGCGCGGGCCATGCTGGGGTGGCCGAGGGTGCGTCAGGCGCAACCGAATGCCGCGCACCAAGCGTTGGCCAGTTTGCAGCGCCATGGGCTGATCCACGGTTTGATCACCCAGAACGTCGATACCCTGCACGATCAAGCCGGCAGTCACGATGTGATCGAACTGCACGGCAGCCTGCATCGCGTCCTCTGCCTGGACTGCGGCCAGCGCAGTGAGCGCGATTCGATTCAACAATTGATGGAAATGCACAACCCGTATCTGGCCGGGGTCGATGCAGTCCAGGCGCCGGATGGCGACACCCTGCTCGACCCGGCCTTCGAAGCGCGCTTTCAGGTGCCGCGCTGCCCGCATTGCGCTGGCGAGCGGATGAAACCGGACGTGGTGTTTTTCGGCGAGAACGTCGCGCAGCCCACGGCGGCAAGGGCGATGGCGGCGGCAGAGAATGCAGCGGGGATGTTGGTGGTGGGTTCGTCGTTGATGGCGTACTCGGCGTTTCGCCTGTGCCGGGTGATTGCCGATCGTGGCAAGCCGTTGATTGCGATCAATCTGGGCAAGACCCGCGCGGAT
Organism: Pseudomonas sp. ok266; assembly: GCF_900110195.1. Classification (NCBI taxonomy): domain Bacteria; kingdom Pseudomonadati; phylum Pseudomonadota; class Gammaproteobacteria; order Pseudomonadales; family Pseudomonadaceae; genus Pseudomonas; species Pseudomonas sp. ok266. The sequence continues at coordinate 45,700 of NZ_FOCU01000014.1, forward strand.
GATTTGCTGGATTTGAAGATTGAAGCGTCGTGTGAACAGCTTTTGCCGTTGTTGGTTGAAGTGCTGGATCGGTGAGTTGCTGCACTTTGTGCTCGACTCAGGACCCAAGCCCCTCACCCTAGCCCTCTCCCAAGGGAGAGGGAACTGACCGAGTTGTCAGGCCTGGATACGGCGACCTGAAAATGCTGAGTCGAGCCCACAAGCTGAATACCCCACGATCAGCTCCCTTTCCACCTCGCCCTAGCCCTCTGCCAGGGAAGAGGGAACTGACCGAGCTGTCAGGACTTAATACTGCGACCTGAAAATTTCGAGCCGAACCCATTTTTTGAAATGCCCCCGATCAGCTCCCTTCCCCCTCGCCCCCTCTGGGGGAGAGGGTTGGGGTGAGGGGGTAGATCTCACAGTCGCCCCAGATCTTCAGCCTTGAGAATATCGAACAATGCCTGGGCCGCCGCCGACAGTTCATTGCCCGGCTCAGTCAGCACGCCGATGGCCCGCTGCACCGAGTCATCCAGGGTCAGGCAGTGGGCGCCGAGCTCCTGCATCTGCTCGGCGCACAACGCCGGCACGGCACTGACGCCCAGACCGCTGGCGACCATCCGCCCGACCGTGGCCAGTTGATGGCTTTCAAATTCCACCGGCAACTTCATGCCTCGCGCCTGCAGGTGCTCTTCGAGCATCACTCGCACCGTCGAAGGCCGCTGCAAGGTGATGAACGGCTCCTGCAACAACGTCTGCCAATCGATCTCGTCGCGCTGCGCCAGCGGCGAATCCTTCGATACCACCCCGACGAAGCGATCCAAGTACAACGGCGTAAACGTCATCGAAGTGTTTTGCATCGGCTCGAACGCCACGCCCAGTTCCACCTGACGGTCACGGACCATTTCCAGCACTTGCTCATTGATCACGTCATTGACCGTGACGTTGACGTTCGGGTAGCGCGCACGAAACGTCTTGAGGATCGGCGGCAGCAGGTTGCCGGCAAACGACGGCATCGCCGCCAGCGTCACCCGCCCGCGCTGCAAGCTGAAGCGTTGGCGCATTTCGTCTTCGGCGTTATCCCAGTCGGCGATCAGCCGCCGCGCCAGCGGCAGCAAGGATTCACCTTCCGCAGTCAGCGCGACATTGCGTGTGTTACGGCTGAACAGGCGCCCGCCCAGGCCCTCTTCCAAGGCTTTGATGGTCAGGCTCAAGGCCGATTGCGACAGGTGCAGACGCTCGCAGGCCACGGCGAAGCTCAGGCTCTGTGCCACAGCGAGGAAGGCGCGGATCTGTTTGATGGTCATACTCAAGCCTCAGGATCGTCGGTGCATCGTGGGAACGATCAAGCGTTAAGCGGCAAGCCATAACGCGATTATTGAGTTTTATCTATCAATCAACCTTAAAAATCAACTTAACAAATATATCCTCCAGCGAGACACTCCAACCATTCGGCTAGCCAGCCGCCCGCAAATAATAAAAGAGGTGCATATGGCAGGTTTCGACAAGCGCGTGAGTTCCTACGAGGAAGCCCTGGCCGGGCTTGAGGACGGCATGACCGTTATCGCCGGCGGCTTCGGTCTGTGCGGCATTCCGGAAAACCTGATCGCCGAGATCAAACGCAAAGGCACCCGCGACCTCACCGTCGTTTCCAACAACTGCGGCGTCGACGGTTTTGGCCTCGGCGTGCTGCTTACCGATCGTCAGATCAGCAAAGTCATCGCCTCCTACGTCGGCGAAAACAAGCTGTTCGAAGAACAACTGCTCAAAGGCGACATCGAAGTCATCCTGACCCCGCAAGGCACCCTCGCCGAGAAGATGCGCGCAGGCGGCGCCGGCATTCCGGCCTTCTTCACCGCCACCGGCGTCGGCACCCCGGTCGCCGAAGGCAAGGAAGTACGCGAATTCAAAGGTCGTAAGTACCTGATGGAAGAATCCATCACCGGCGACTTCGCCATCGTCAAAGGCTGGAAAGCCGACCACTTCGGCAACGTCATCTACCGTCACACTGCGCAGAACTTCAACCCGCTGGCGGCTACCGCCGGCAAGATCACCGTGGTTGAAGTCGAAGAAATCGTCGAACCCGGCGAACTCGACCCCTCGCAGATCCACACCCCGGGCATCTACGTCGATCGGGTCATTTGCGGCACGTTCGAAAAACGCATCGAACAGCGCACCATCCGCAAATAATTCAGGCTGACGGAGAATAAAACCATGGCACTTACCCGCGAACAAATGGCTCAGCGCGTCGCCCGCGAAATGCAGGACGGCTTTTATGTGAACCTCGGCATCGGTATTCCGACCCTGGTCGCCAACTACATTCCCGAAGGCATGGAAGTCATGCTGCAGTCGGAAAACGGCCTGCTCGGCATGGGTCCGTTTCCGACTGAAGACACCATCGATGCCGACATGATCAACGCCGGCAAACAGACCGTGACCGCACGCATCGGCGCGTCGATCTTCAACTCCGCCGAATCATTCGCGATGATCCGTGGCGGTCATGTCGACCTGACCGTGCTCGGCGCGTTCGAAGTGGACGTCGAAGGCAACATCGCCTCGTGGATGATCCCCGGCAAACTGGTCAAGGGCATGGGCGGTGCGATGGATCTGGTGGCCGGCGCCGACAACATCATCGTGATCATGACCCACGCGTCCAAGGATGGTGAGTCGAAACTGCTATCCAAGTGCAGCCTGCCGCTGACCGGCGCCGGGTGCATCAAGCGTGTGCTGACCGACCTCGCCTACCTGGAAATCGAAAATGGCGCTTTTGTCCTCAAGGAACGCGCACCTGGCGTCAGCGTCGAGGAAATCGTCGCCAAAACCGCTGGTAAACTGATCGTCCCGGATCACGTACCGGAAATGCAGTTCGCTGCCCAGTGAGGAATTCGAAAATGCAAGACGTCGTAATTGTTGCCGCCACGCGCACCGCGATCGGCAGTTTCCAGGGCTCCCTGGCCAGCGTGTCCGCGGTTGATCTGGGCGCGGCGGTGATCCGCCAGTTGCTCGAACAAACCGGTCTGGAAGGTGCGCAGGTCGATGAAGTGATCATGGGCCAGGTGCTGACCGCTGGCGCCGGCCAGAACCCGGCGCGTCAGGCCGCGATCAAGGCCGGCCTGCCCCACGCCGTGCCAGCAATGACCCTGAACAAGGTTTGCGGTTCGGGCCTCAAAGCCCTGCATCTGGGTGCGCAAGCGATCCGTTGCGGCGACGCTGACGTGATCATCGCCGGCGGCCAGGAAAACATGAGCCTGTCCAACTACGTCATGCCGGGCGCACGCACCGGTCTGCGTATGGGCCATGCGCAAATCGTCGACACCATGATCAGCGATGGCCTGTGGGATGCGTTCAACGATTACCACATGGGCATCACTGCCGAGAACCTCGTCGACAAATACGAGATCAGCCGCGAACAGCAGGACGCCTTCGCCGCAGCCTCGCAGCAGAAAGCCGCCGCCGCGATTGAGGCCGGTCGCTTTGTCGATGAGATCACCCCGATCCTGATCCCGCAGCGCAAAGGCGATCCGGTTGCCTTCAAGGTTGATGAACAGCCGCGTGGCGACACCACTGCCGAATCCCTGGCGAAACTGCGCCCGGCATTTAAAAAGGACGGCAGCGTCACGGCCGGCAACGCTTCGTCGCTGAATGACGGCGCCGCTGCGGTCATCTTGATGAGCGCCGAGAAAGCCAAAGCCCTCGGTCTGCCGGTTCTGGCGAAAATAGCTGCCTACGCCAACGCAGGTGTTGATCCTGCAATCATGGGCATCGGCCCGGTTTCGGCGACTCGCCGCTGCCTCGACAAGGCTGGCTGGAACATCGGTCAACTCGACCTGATCGAGGCCAACGAAGCCTTCGCTGCGCAATCGCTGGCGGTGGCCAAGGACCTGCAATGGGATCTGGACAAGGTCAACGTCAACGGCGGCGCCATCGCGCTGGGCCATCCGATCGGTGCATCGGGTTGCCGCGTGCTGGTGACCCTGCTGCATGAAATGATCAAGCGTGATGCGAAAAAGGGTCTGGCGACCCTGTGCATCGGCGGCGGCCAAGGCGTGGCGCTGGCGCTGGAACGCGTATAACCAGAGTTCAACAGTGAATGGCGGATCCACGACATCCGCCGCTTGCTGGCAACAAAAAACCCGGTGCGACTTGCGTTGCACCGGGTGTTTTTTTGCCTGTTCGAAATGTGCGTTGAATGTTCCGGCGCCTTCGCGAGCAAGCTCGCTCCCACATTTTGAAATGCGTTCCCCTGTGGGAGCGAGCTTGCTCGCGAAGGGGCCTTACCGGCCAGTGAAAATCTAAGGCTTGCGCAACAAATACGTATCCATGATCCACCCATGCTCGGCCCGCGCCGCCTTGCGCACCCGCTCGATCTCATCCGCAACATCCGCCAGCCGGCCGCTGATCAAAATCTCATCCGGCGTGCCCAAGTAGGCGCCCCAATAAATCCGGGTCTGCCGATCGGCCACCCGCTGATACGAATCCTCGGCATCGAGCATCACCACCAGACTGTCCGCATCACTCACCTGCCCTGCCGCCAAACGCCGCCCGGTGGTGATTTCGATGGAACGACCGATGGTGTTCAACGGCACCTTGTGCTGCGCCGCCAACGCCTGAACGCTAGTGATCCCGGGGATCACCTCAAACTCGAAGGCGCACGCGCCCGAGGCCAGAATCGCCTGGAGGATGCGCACGGTGCTGTCGTACAACGCCGGGTCGCCCCACACCAGGAAACCGCCGCACTGACCGTCAGACAATTGGTCATTGATCAGGCGTTCGAAGGTCTGCTGCTTGGCGCGGTTCAGCTCATCAACACTGGCGGCGTAGTCGACATCGCCGCGTTCGCGCTCCGGACTGTGGGCCTCGACGAAGCGATAGTCAGGGTTGTCGATGTAGCGCTCACAAATCTCGCGGCGCAGGTCGATCAGCTTGTCCTTGCTCTGGCCTTTATCCATCAGAAAGAACACGTCGACCCGATTCAACGCCTTCACCGCCTGCATCGTGATGTAGTCGGGATTGCCGGCACCGATGCCGATCACCAGCAGTTGTTTCATCACAAAGCTCCTTTAAGACACAGGCGCCAGCGCCCGGTGAAGCGCAGTTCGAGCAGCGACAACGGTTCGACATCGATGTCATGCAACGCCGAACCGCGCAGCACGTGGATCAGCGCGGCGCGGATGACAAACGGATGCGTCACCGCCACGACATGTCCCGACGTGCCTTGCAGGTTAGCTAGCCAAGTCGCCACGCGCTGGCACAACTGCGCCACTGACTCACCGTCATGCGGAGTGGCGTGGGGATTGTCCAGCCAGGCCTGCAGCGCGGCGTCTTCCGAGGCTTGCAGGGCTTTGATCGACTGGCCATGCCAACGTCCCCAGTCACAATCGCGCAGCGCCTCATCAATCTGCGCGTCGGTGCCAAACCAAGCCGCTGTCTGGCGCGTGCGCAACTCCGGCGCGCAAATCAAGCGTCGCGCGGCGTCGAAACGCTCGGCCAATTCGCACGATGCCAGCTGGCTATTTTCAACAGGTTCATTCGTAGGAAAACACGCCAATTTCTGTGCGACGGTTCGCGCATGGCAAATCAATGTCAAACGAGTGGTCTGCACAGGGATCGCTCCGGTGGGCCTTCATGAAAAACAGCGGCGCAAAGCCGTTCTGTCGGCAATTGTGCCGTAAACCGAGGGCTGCCGGGTTGTTGCATCGCCCCGGCAAGTGCGGACAAAAGCAAAAAATACGGCAATCTCTGACACTATCGTGGGCGATGGACTACAAGCCCTGTAGAAGTCCGTGTGGCCCTTGTTATACAGGCGTCTCGCCCCATTTCGGGGCCTTTTCAACACGCTGAAAAATTCACTAGACATGTAACGTCAGTTACATAAATACTGTTTTTACGGATTATGAAGCGAATTCAACACCCCCTCATCCAGCAGGAGCCCGGATGCCCCCTCTTAGAGACCTGATCACCGATCCCGGCCTGGATCTTACGCCGTCGGAGCGCAAAGTCGTTCGCGCCTTGCTTGATCAGTATCCCCGCAACGGTCTGGGGCCGATGGCGCGTCTGGCCGAACATGCCGGCGTCAGCGATCCGACCATTGTGCGGCTGGTGAAAAAACTCGGCTTCGGTGGTTACGCCGAATTCCAGGATGCCCTGCTCAGTGACATGGATCACCGCCTGCGCTCGCCGCGCACGCTGTTGCAACCGCGCGCCCATCAACACAGGGACGACGCCTGGAGCCACTATCTGGGCGACAGTCATCGCCTGCTGGTCGAAACCCAATCGCTGACCCAACCCGAAGACGTGCGCATTCTCACCGACTGGCTGCTCGATGCCCGTCATCAGGTGTATTGCTTCGGCGGGCGCTTCAGCAGCCTGATGGCCACCTACCTGCTCAATCACCTGCGCCTGCTGCGGCCTGGTTGCTTTGCCCTGGAAGATAACGCGCAACTGCCCGATCGCCTGTTCGATCTGCAACGCCAGGATGTGGTGTTGCTGTTCGACTATCGCCGCTACCAGACCCAGGCCTTGCGAGTCGCCAGCGCGGCAAAAAACAACAACGCGCGCGTGGTGTTGTTCACCGACATCTATGCCTCGCCGCTGCGTGAACTGGCCGATCTGATCATCAGCGCGCCGGTGGAATCGGCTTCGCCGTTCGACACCATGGTGCCAGCGCTGGCTCAGGTCGAAGCACTGATCGCCTGCCTGACCTTGCGCACCGAAAACCTCGCCGATCGCCTGGAAGGCATCGATGCCCTGCGCAATGACTTCAACACCCACCTGCTGGAGGATAAATAAGGATGTTCAGCCTTCCCCACCGCTCGCCGCGGGACTTGCCGTTTGTCACCGATCACACCGCACTGTTGCTGGTGGACATGCAGCGTGCCTGGCTTGAACCGCAGTTCGACGCGCACCTCAACGGGCCTGACGCCGAGTATTTCCTGACCCGTGCACACATGCAGGTGGTGCCCAACCAACGTCGTTTGCTCAGTGCCTTTCGTGAAGCGCGGCAGAATGTACTGCACACCATTATCGAAAGCCTTACGGCTGATGGCCGTGACCGCTCGCTCGACCACAAACTCTCGGACATGCACCTGCCCAAAGGCAGCGCGCAGGCGCGGATCATTGAAGACCTGAGCCCGGTGGAAAACGAAATCGTCCTGCCGAAGACCTCGTCCGGGGTGTTCAACTCGACCAACATCGACTACGTGCTGCGCAACCTCGGAACCCGTCACTTGATCATCGCCGGCATCGTCACCGACCAGTGCGTGGACATGGCCGTGCGCGACGCCGCCGATCGCGGCTATCTGGTCACCCTGGTAGAAGACGCCTGCGCCACCTACAGCGCCGAACGCCATCACGCCTGCCTGAATGCGATCAAGGGTTACTGCTGGATCACCGACACCGACACCGTGCTCGCCCGCCTGCAGGAGATGCAGCCATGAGCACGCGCCTGACGCCACTGCCGATGACCACGTTGGTCACCACCGACCTGATCGGCATCACCCGCGGCCGCTCGTTTCCCACTGATGAGCTGGAGCATTATCAAGCCGCCGGCTGCGGCTGGGTGCCGGCCAACAGCGCATTGACGCCGCAGGACATCATTGCTTCGACCAATCCGTGGGGCGCCTATGGCGATTTGCGGCTGATTCCCGACCTGAGCAGCCGCGTCACGGTCGGCAACGGCCCGGACGTCGACGCACCGGCGCTGGATTTCATCCACGGCGATATCCGCGAAACCGATGGCCGCCCGTGGGGCGCCTGCCCGCGCACGTTGTTGCGTGATGAAATCGAGCGTTATCGCGATGAACTGGGCTTGCAGGTCAACGCCGCGTTCGAACATGAATTCAACCTGCACGCCGGTTTTGCCGAGCATCTGGCGTTCTCCCTCGAAGCCCAGCGCCAAGGTGCCGAGTTCGGTGGCTGGCTGCTCAGCGCCCTGCGCGCCGGCGGTGTCGAGCCGGAAATGTTTCTGCCGGAATACGGCAAGCATCAATACGAAATCACCTGCCGCCCGACGCTCGGCGTAGCGGCGGCTGATCGTGCCGTCAACGTGCGCGAGATCACCCGCGAGATCGCCCGGCAAATGGGCCTCGACCTGAGCTTCGCGCCGAAAACTGCGGCGGATGCGGTGTGCAACGGCGTGCATCTACACGTCAGCCTGCTCGATCTGGCCGGCCAGCCAATGCTCTATGACCCCGGTACCAGCAACGGTCTGTCGAGTCTTGGCCAGCATTGGGCGGCGGGGATCCTGCATTACTTGCCGGCCCTCTGTGCCTTCACCGCGCCGACGCCGGTGTCGTACGAGCGCTTGCAGCCGCATCACTGGAGCGCCTCTTACGCTTGTCTGGGTCAACAGAACCGCGAGGCGGCGCTGCGCATCTGCCCGACCGTGAGCCTCGGCGGCAAATCCGTGGCCCAGCAGTTCAACCTTGAGTTCCGCGCCATGGACGCCACCGCCTCGCCGCATCTGGCCATGGCCGCGCTGCTGATCGCCGGACGTCTGGGCATCGAACAGCGTCTGGCGCTGAACGCCATCACTAACGAAATTCCCGATTCACTCAATGACGAGCAACGCAAGGCCCGGGGCATCATCGCCCTGCCCGCCTCGCTGGCCCAGGCGCTGGATTGCCTGCGCAACAGTGGCACCTTCACTGCATGGCTGCCCAAGCCGCTGCTCGACACTTACTACGCCCTGAAAACCGAGGAACTGGCGCTGACGGAACAGCTCTCGCCCGCTGACTTGTGTGAGCACTATGCACGCCTGTACTGAATCCGCCGAGCTGGGGTTGTACACCCGACCGGCCTACAACCTGAGCCGCGCCGACTCGACGCACCCTGTGATTCTGGTGTGCGAACACGCCAACCGCTACATCCCCGAGGCCCTGAACAATTTGGGCCTGGACGAGGCTGCCGCCGCTGAACACATCGCCTGGGACATTGGTGCGCTGCAACTCGCCGAACAGTTATCGGAAAGGCTCGGCGCAACCCTGTTGAGCGCCAATTACTCACGCCTGCTGATCGATCTGAACCGGCCCCGCCACGCCCCGGACAGTATTCCGGCGCAGAGCGAAATCTATCAGGTGCCGGGTAACCGCGAGCTGGACGAAGCCACCCGCGAGTACCGCCGCCGAACCTTGTTCAAACCGTTTCACGCACGTTTGCAAACGTTGATCGACGAACGTGTTGCCCAAGGTCAAGCGGTGCGTGTAGTGGGTATTCACAGTTTCACCCCGGTGTTTTACGGCCAGCCGCGACCGCTGGAGGCCGGCGTGCTGTTCGGTCAGGCCAAGGCCTACGCGCAACGCCTGCTCGACGGCCTCGGCGAGCATCCGCTGAAAGTGGCCGGTAATCAGCCCTACAAGATCGATCCGCTGGGCGACATGACCGTGCCGGTGCACGGCGATGCCCGTGGCCTCGACTCGGTGCTGATCGAGGTGCGCAACGATTTGCTGCGCAGCCCCGAAGCCGTATCGCGCTGGGCCGGATACCTCGCGCCTTTGCTGTAATGAATGAAAGACTGCTGACGCTGTAAACGATGGATCGATAACAACTAAAACGACCGACTGGCTGACAAGGAGTTGCGCTTCATGGAAATTGAAGAATTCGGCTACAAGCAAGAGTTGAAACGTAGCCTGACGCTGACCGACCTGGTGGTATACGGGATGATCTTCATGATCCCCATCGCCCCGTTCGGTGTGTATGGCTACGTCAACGCCGAGGCACCGGGGATGGTGCCGCTGGCGTACATCATCGGCATGGTGGCGATGCTGTTCACCGCGCTGAGTTACGGCAGCATGGCCAAGGCTTTTCCGATTGCCGGTTCGGTCTATTCCTACGCGCAGCGTGGCCTCAATCAACACGTCGGCTTCATCGCCGGCTGGCTGATGCTGCTCGATTACCTGCTGATCCCGCCGCTGCTCTATGTCTACGCGGCGATGGCCCTCAACCATTTGTACCCGGACATTCCGAAAGTCGGCTTTATTCTCGCGTTTCTGGTCAGCGCGACCTTCGTCAACCTGCGCGGCATCACCTTCACCGCACGGATGAACATCATCTTCCTGCTCGCGCAACTGGTGGTGCTGGGGATCTTCCTGTTCTACGCCTGGAATGCCCTGCACAACGGTGGCGGTAACGGCGAGCTGACCCTGGCGCCGCTGTATCACGCGGAAACCTTTAACTTCGCCCTGCTGATGCAAGCGGTGTCGATTGCGGTGCTGTCGTTCCTTGGCTTCGATGCGATCTCGACACTCGCTGAAGAAATCAAGGGCGATCCGGGCAAGAGCGTCGGTAAAGCGGCGCTGATCACGCTGGTAGTCATGGGGGTGATTTTCGTTGCACAAACCTGGATCGCCACCGACCTGGCGGCAGGCATGGGCTTCAAATCCGCTGACACTGCGTTCTATGAAATCGCCGAAATCGCTGCCGGCAGCTGGCTGGCGACCCTGACCGCTGTAGCGACGGCGCTGGCCTGGGGCGTGGCTGTAGCGATCACCTCGCAAGCCGCTGTCTCGCGCCTGCTGTTCGGCATGGCCCGCGACGGCAAGTTGCCGAAAGTGCTGGCCAAGGTGCATCCGAAACACAACACGCCATACCTGAGCATTTATCTGGTGGCGGTGCTGTCGCTGGTGATCTGCTACCTGTTCATCAACTCGGTCGACACCCTGACCTCGCTGGTCAACTTCGGCGCGCTCAGTGGCTTCATGCTGCTGCACCTGACAGTGATCAACTACTACTGGCGTCGGCAGAAGTCCGGCCAGGTGGTGCGTCACCTGATCTGCCCGGTCATCGGCTTCATCATCGTCGCGGCCATCATGTACAACATGGGCGTCGATGCGCAGAAGCTCGGCCTGATCTGGATTGCCCTGGGCCTGGTGTATCTGTTCTTCCTGAATAAACTCGGCGCCAGTACTGCGCTGCCTGACCCGAGCAACGGCTGACAAGAAAAAGAGCGGCGTCTGACAACAAATCAGGCGACCGCCGATTTATCGCGTGGACACCGACAGTGATAGTCAGGTTTGGCGACATCGCCGAACCTTTTGATACAGGAGTACATCCATGCTGGTCTTACGCCCAGTCGAACAGACTGACCTGCCCCAGCTACAACAATTGGCCCGCGACAGTCTGGTGGGCGTGACCTCCCTGCCGGACGACAGCGAACGCCTGCGCGCAAAAATCGCCGCGTCATGTGCATCGTTCGCTAGCGCAGCGGCGGCCCACGGCCCGGAGAATTACTTCTTTGTGCTGGAAGACCTGGACGACCAGCGTCTGGTTGGCTGCTCGGAGATTCTGGCGACGGCGGGCTTCGACGAGCCGTTCTACAGCCTGCGCAATCGCCATTTCACCAGTGCATCCCGCGAACTGAACATTGAACACGGCGTGCCGGCGCTGTCGCTGTGCCATGACCTCAGCGGCCACACATTGCTGCGTGGTTTTCACATTAATGCCGAACTGGTGCGTACGCCGTTTTCCGAATTGTTGTCACGGGCGCGCCTGTTGTTCATCGCCGCTCACACGCGGCGCTTTGCCGAGGCGGTGATTACTGAACTGGTCGGCTACAGCGACGAGCAAGGCCATTCGCCGTTCTGGGATGCGCTGGGCAAACACTTCTTCGACCTGCCCTACGCGGAAGCCGAACGCCTGTGCGGGCTGCAGAGCCGCACGTTTCTCGCCGAACTGATGCCGCAATATCCGATCTACGTGCCGATGCTGCCGCAAGCCGCGCAGGACTGCATTGGGCGCATCCACCCGGATGGCCAGGAAGCGTTCGACATCCTCGAGCGTGAAGGCTTCGAAACCAACAGCTACATCGACTTGTTCGACGCCGGCCCGACCCTGTATGCGCGCACCAGCAACATTCGTTCGATCGCCCGCAGCCAGACGGCAACGGTGCAGCAAAAACCCCAAATCGATGCCCGCGGTCGTTATCTGCTGAGCAACGACGCGCTGCACGGCTTCCGGTCGATCATGGCCGAACTCGATTACCAGACCGATCAACCGCTGTCCCTCACCCCTGCAATGTGTGCGGCGCTGAACGTGACCGATGGCAGCCCGATCCGGCTGATTGCCCTGTGAAACCCGCCCGGTTGCGCAGTCAACGACAGTGCCCGAACAGGCGCGCAGAAGGAGTTACAGCATGATTGTCCGTCCGGTCAAAGTCAGCGACCTGCCTGCCTTGCTCGCGCTGGTACAACAGGCCGGCCCAGGGTTCACCACCCTGCCGGCCAACGAAGATCGCCTGTCCCACCGGGTCCGTTGGGCGCAACGGGCGTTCGCCGAACAAGTGGAACGAGCCGACGCAGACTATCTGTTTGTGCTCGAAGACGACGACATGCGCGTGGTCGGCGTCAGCGCTCTGGCCGGGGCGGTCGGCCTGCGCGAACCCTGGTACAACTATCGGGTCGGGTTGACCGTCAGTTCGGCGCCGGACCTGGGCATTCAACGGCAGATCCCGACACTGTTTCTCAACAACGAACTCACCGGCCAATCGGAGCTGTGCTCGCTGTTTCTCGGCCATGATCAGCGCCACGGTAGCAATGGCCGCTTGTTGTCACTGGGGCGTTTGCTGTTCGTTGCCGAGTTCCCGCACCTGTTCGGCGAGAAGATGATTGCCGAACTGCGCGGCAGTGCCGATGAACACGGTTGTTCGCCGTTCTGGGACAGCCTGGGTCGGCATTTCTTCCAAATGGACTTCAGCCATGCCGACCACTTGTCCGGGCTGGGCAACAAATCGTTCATCGCCGAACTGATGCCGCGCCAGCCGCTGTACACCTGCCTGCTCACCGAACAGGCCCAGGCCGCGATCGGCCAGGCGCACCCGAATACCGAGCCGGCGCTGAAAATCCTCCAGGCCGAAGGTTTCACCCACAAAGGCTACATCGACATCTTCGATGGCGGCCCGGTGATCGAAGCGCCAGTGCGCAATATCCGCACCGTGCGCGAGAGCGTCGAGCTGGCTCTGAGCCTCGGCAGCCCCGACGAACAGGCGCCGCTGTGGCTGATTCACAACCGCCGCCTGGAAAACTGCCGCATCACCGTGGCCCGCGCCCGCCGGGTCGGCAGCAGCCTGGTGATCGACCGCCTCACCGCCAAGCGCCTGCAACTGCAACCGGGCAATTCGGTACGCGCGGTGATGCTGCCCAATCAACAGCAACAGGCGGTGGCGGCCTGACGGTCACCACCGCAAAAAGGTAAATCCTTTCAGCAAAAGAGTCCGCGACAACCTGTCCCTTGCAAATTCGTCATGATCCTTGACCCATTCGCGTGATAGCCTTTTCATTCTTCGGCGTTGACACCTTTGTTCAAGCCCTTCCATTCCTTTGTATTGGTGGAACTCGTATGACCAGGCTTTCCCATCAAGATTTGCGCCGTAACTTCCGTCAACTGCTGGCTTCCGACACCTGCTATCACACGGCTTCGGTGTTCGATCCGATGTCCGCGCGCATCGCTGCTGACCTGGGTTTTGAAGTGGGCATCCTCGGTGGTTCCGTGGCCTCGTTGCAGGTGCTCGGTGCCCCGGACTTTGCCCTGATCACCCTCAGCGAGTTCGCCGAACAGGCCACCCGCATCGGCCGCGTCGCCCAATTGCCGGTGATCGCCGACGCCGACCACGGCTACGGCAACGCCCTCAACGTGATGCGCACCATCGTCGAACTGGAGCGCGCCGGCGTCGCCGCCCTGACCATCGAAGACACCTTGCTGCCGGCGCAATTCGGGCGCAAATCCACCGATTTGATCACCGTTGCCGAAGGCGTCGGCAAGATCCGCGCGGCGCTGGAAGCCCGGGTTGATACGGAAATGGCGATCATCGCCCGTACCAATGCCGGCATTTTGCCGAACCAGGAAATCATCAGCCGCACTCGCCAGTACCAGGCGGCCGGGGCTGACGGCATCTGCATGGTCGGGATTCAGGATTTCGATCAGCTCGAGCAAATCGCCGAACACCTGACCGTACCGTTGATGCTGGTGACCTACGGCAACCCGGCGCTGCGAGACGACAAACGTCTGGCCGAACTCGGTGTACGCGTGACCATTGATGGCCATGGTGCTTACTTTGCGGCGATCAAAGCGACGTATGACAGCTTGCGTGAACAGCGGCAGATCTTCACCCAGGCCTCCGACCTGAGCGCGACCGAGTTGACGCACACCTATACACAGCCGGAGGAATACATTCTCTGGGCCAAGGAATACATGAGCGTCAAGGAGTGATGCGCACGCTTCACCGGCCCTTTCGCGAGCAGGCTCGCTCCCACAGTGGATCTTGGTTGAACACAACATTCGTGTTCGACACCGATCAAATGTGGGAGCGAGCCTGCTCGCGAAGGCGTCCGCCGCTACACCGCTAAACCGGCGTCTTGTAAGCCTCTTCCCGCTGCACCGCCCGCGCCTGAATCACATTCAGAATCGCACAGCCCTCGCGCATCAACAGATGCACCGCGCTGGTCACCCGCGTCAGATCACAATCGGAAATACCCTTGAGGTTGAGACTGGCAAAGGTGTCGGCCAGATCGCGCACGACCACAAACCGGTGCATCGCACAGGCGGCCATGTCGCTGAGTTCTGAGTGGGTGTTAAGGAAGAGCACCGGGGATTCGGCGTCGTAGGTGTCGATGGGGAGGAAGCGGGGCATTACTTGGTCGGTCATAGAGTTCACTCCAAATAGGGGTCAGGTGCTGTATTCGACCGGCCAAGATCGTCGCAGATTTTTCTGCGAGCCGAGACTATAAGAGCCGCGCTCAACGGCCGCAATGAGCGCTTCTGTCGGACTTTTCGGTATTTTTTGTACGCCGTTCGCGACTTCCACTTTTCCCACAAAAGCCCCTCACCCTAGCCCTCTCCCAGAGGGAGAGGGAACTGATTGGGGGATGCTCGGGATCTACGCCGACGTGAGAGATCGCGTTGAATGCAAGTTTGAATTCAACTTGATCTGCCGGTTGCCACATGGACCACAAACAACACGGTCAGTCCCCTCTCCCTCTGGGAGAGGGCTAGGGTGAGGGCAAATGCACCTGATACCCCACCCGCATCAATCACACCACAAACCCACTCACCGCGGTTTGGCCAACTCCATAATCATCCGCGACAACAGATAAATCCGCGGCGCCACGCTCGCCACTTCGGCGTACTCCTCCGGCGTATGAATATTGCCGCCAACAATCCCGAAACCATCCAGCGTCGGCGTGCCGACCCCGGCGGACAAACTGGCATCCGCCGCGCCGCCACTGCCCTCCTCGGTCAGCTTGCGGCCAATCTCGCCATAAATCCCCTGAGCCATGGCCATCAAACGGTCCGACTCAGGCGTCTGCGGCATCGGTGGCAAGCCGCGTTGCAATGAAGTCTTCACTTCCGTCTCAGCAATCAACTTGTCCTGCGACACCCGCGCCAGATCCTTCTCGATCCGGTCAAACTCCTCCGGCACCGCCGCGCGCACGTCAGCCTTGGCCGTGGCTTGATCGGGAATCACGTTGGTGCGGTCGCCGGCCTTGAGCACGGTGAAGTTGATGGTGGTCTTCTTCGCCTCATCGCCGAGTTTGCCCAACTGCAGAATCTGGTGCGCCGCTTCCATCGCGGCGTTGCGCCCCAGTTCCGGGGCGACGCCGGCGTGTGCGGCTTTACCCTTGACCTCGACCAGCGCCGTCGCGCTGCCCTTGCGCCACACCACCAAGCCATCAGCCGGGCGCCCCGGCTCAAGGTTGAGAGTCACGTCGTGCTGTTTAGCGGTTTTCTTGATCAGATCGGTGGCGACGTCCGAACCGGTTTCTTCACTGGCGTCGAGCAGAAAGGTGATTTGCGCGTAGTCCTTGAAGTCGAGGTTTTTCAAGACTTTCAGCGCATAGATCCCAGCGACGATGCCGCCCTTGTCATCCATCACCCCTGGCCCGTAAGCGCGGCCGTCCTTGATGTGGAACGGCCGCTCGGCCGCCGAACCTTCCTTGAACACCGTGTCCATGTGCGCCATCAGGAGGATTTTCGCCTTGCCGGTGCCTTTCAGCGTCGCCAGTACATGGTTGGATTTTTCCGGCGTGTTCGGCACCAGTTCGATGGTCGCGCCGAGTTTTTTCAACTCATCGATGGCGATGTCGCTGACTTGCTTGAGGCCTGGCTCGTAACCGGAACCGGAGTCGATATTGACCAGCCGCTCCAGCAATTTCAGCGCTTCTGGCTGGTATTGCTCGGCATCAGCGAGCACTTGTTTGTGCGGTTCGGCAAAGGCGTGGGCAGCCGAGAAGGCGAGAGACAGGCCGAGGCTAGCGGCCAGCAGGGAGCGAGAAAATGAGCACGTCATGAAGCGATCCTTGTTTCGCGTCGGGGGGATTTAACCGTACCCGACATCGGCGCGAGGCTCTACACCGAATGCGACACTGATCTAACCGACAACACACAACCCCCTGTGGGAGCGAGCTTGCTCGCGAAAGCGGTGGATCAGTCAACATTGATACAGCCTGGCAGGACGCCTTCGCGAGCAAGCTCGCTCCCACAGGGGATCTACGGTGTAGCGGTCAAACCGAATCCAGTAACGTCTGCCGGGACTTGTCATCGCAATTGCAGATCACCCGGTTACGCCCGCTGGCCTTGGCTTCGTACAACGCCTGATCGGCATCATTGAGCCAGCGTGTTGCGTCGGCATGCGCCGGATCGTACGCCGCCAGGCCGATACTCAAACTGACCTTCAATGCCGGATTCTGCTCATAACCCAGAATCGCGAAGCGCTCACGCAACGCTTCCATCGCCTGCGCGGCGTTGAACAGCGGCAGATCCGGCAAAATCACGCAGAACTCATCACCGCCATAACGCCCGGCAACGTCCGTCGCCCGCAGGTTTTGTTTAAGCAACTTGCTCAGTTGGCGCAACACGATGTCGCCCGCGACATGGCCGTAGGTGTCGTTGATCGCCTTGAAGTGATCGATGTCGATCAGCGCAATCGCCGCACCCTGCTTCTGCCGCTTGCAGCGCTGAAAAGCGATCTCCAGTTGATCCTTCCAGGCGCCATGATTGAGCAGCCCGGTCAGGCTGTCGGTGCGGCTCAAGGCGAGCAATTCGCGTTTATGCAAGCCAAGCGTGTAGGCCTGACGAAAGCAGATCCAGCCCAGCGCCAAGGGGTACAGCAGCAGTAACGGGAAACAGGCGTACATTTGTGCAGGCGTAGTTTGCGGAATGAATGCCGGAGCAAACACCACCAGCCCGACGCCGACCCCGAGCAACTGCGCCGCAGAGCCTGCCAATAGAAAACGTGAACCACCGATTGCGACGTTGTTCATTGCCATCATCGAAATGGTCGTGGCAGTGGGCAGCGGATTGAAATGCATGGCGGCAAGCCAAAAGCCGCCGAAAAAAGCGTCAATCAACAGATTGCGGTGTTCAGCGTGGTAAGGAACCCGGGCGCGGCGCGCCCATTGAAACGCCAGATGCGGCCAGACCAGGCCGTTGAAGAACATCAGTGCCCAGACCCACAGCGGCGGATCGAGCGAGTACATCGACACGCTCACGCACACGAGCCCCAGAATCAACCCGAGGATGCGCGACGTATAAAGCCTCCTGGCCAATGAAAGTCCCTTTCCTCCGGTATTTCCCATAAGGACCTCGATCACGCACACCGCAGGACGGATGTGCTGGAAGTCTAACAGGGCGACGTTAAATAGCCATCACCGGCCAGCGGGCTGAATAGCGCGACATCAGGACCGCACACAGGGCAAATATTTGGCTATACATGAAAGGAGCAAAATGGAAAAAAAACTATAAGAAGGAGACCCATGCACCTCTATCACGTGTTGATCATCGGCAGCGGTTTTGGCGGTCAATGTGCTGCGGTCAACCTGCTCAAGGCCGGGATCGACGATTTTCGCCTGCTGGAGCGACGGGACTTCTTTGGCGGCACCTGGTGCCAGAACACCTACCCCGGCGCGGCGGTGGACGTGCCGTCGCCGCTGTATTCGCTGTCGTTCGCGCCGTACCGCTGGTCGCAGATGTTCGCCGGACAGGCCGAACTGCAGCGCTACACCGAGCATGTCATCGAGCAGTTCGGTTTGCGTGAGCGCGTGGAGCTGGAGGCCAATGTCGAGCGCGTCGAATGGGACGACACAGAAAAACGCTGGGCTGTGCACACCGCCAGCAAAGGCACCTTTTATGCGCAGTTCCTGATCAATGCCACCGGACCATTGAGCCAACCGGTCATCCCACACTTTCCCGGCCAGGATCGCTTTCAAGGCAAGACGTTTCATACGAACAACTGGGATCACAGCTACGACTACCGCGCTAAACGCGTGGCCATCGTCGGCAGCGGTGCCAGTGCGGTGCAGGTGATTCCGGCGATTGCGCCGCAAGTCGATCACCTGCACGTGTTTCAGCGCACGCCACACTGGGTGCTACCCCGCGCCGATCGTCAGTTCGGGCCGCTGCAACGCTGGCTGCTCGGTCTGAAACCAGCCTACCAGCTGTTGCGCTGGCTGATTTACTGGCAATTCGAAACCCGGGTCATCGCGTTCAAATACTCGAAAGCGGCGATTCACATGGTCCAGCAGCACGCCCTGCGCTTCCTCAAACGCCAGGTGCCAGACCCGGCGCTGCAAGAAAAACTCACCCCGGACTTCACCATCGGCTGCAAACGGGTGCTGGTGTCCAGCACCTATTACCCGGCGCTGAGTCGCGCCAACGTCACCTTGCATACCCGCGAGCAAGGCATTGCGTCCATCGACGAAACCGGGATCAACACTCAGGACGGTCAGCACATCGACGTTGATCTGATCGTCTGGTCGACCGGGTACGACGCCACCGACGGGGTGATTTCCTACCCGGTCAGCGGAAAAAACGCCGTGCAACTCAGAGAGGTCTGGGCGCAATACCCACGCGCCTATCTGGGTACCAGCCTGCCGGACTTTCCCAACCTGTTTATCGTCACCGGCCCGAACACCGGCATTGGGCACACCTCGGCGCTGTTCATCATCGAATCGCAGATGAACTACATCCTTGACTGCATTCGTACCGTGCAGGCGAAGGGTCTGCGCAGCATCGAAGTGCGCCGTGAAGCGGAACGTACCTACACTGAGATGATTCATCGGGAGATGGAGCGCACGGTCTGGAAGTCCGGCGGCTGCCACAGTTGGTATCAAAGCAAGAGCGGTCATGTGATCGCGATGTTTCCCGGCTTCAGTTTCAGCTATCACCGCTTGACCCGAGCGCTGAAACCGGCCGACCACATTCTGTCCTGAACACGTAAAAGGAAGACGTCGATGCTTTTGCTGTTTGTCGCCCTCGCGGTTTTCGTGGCCTGGAGCTGGTTGAGTTATCCGGCGGTCGGTCATTGGCTGTACGACCTGAACATGGCCATCGAGGCCAAGTTGTACAAATTGCACAAGATCGAAGTGCCGATCGCCGAGATGACCGTCTCGACTTGGCAGGGCGGGCCGTATGAAGCGGCCAGCGCGATTCTGATGCTGCATGGTTACAGCGCCGACAAGAACCTGTGGCTGCGCTTTTCCCGGCACTTTGTGCGCCAGTATCGGGTAATCATCCCGGACC
Source organism: Pseudomonas sp. ok266 (assembly GCF_900110195.1). Lineage (NCBI taxonomy): Bacteria > Pseudomonadati > Pseudomonadota > Gammaproteobacteria > Pseudomonadales > Pseudomonadaceae > Pseudomonas > Pseudomonas sp. ok266. The sequence goes on from NZ_FOCU01000014.1 coordinate 65,185, forward strand.
TCGCCGGCCATGGTGAAACCGGCTTCAAGGCGGGCGGCGGCTACGACATTCCGCTGCAGGCCAAGCGCATGATCCAGTTGCTCGACGTTTGCGGCGTGGAGAAAGTCCATGTGATCGGCAACTCGATGGGCGGCTACATCGCCGCGTGGCTGGCGGCGACTTATCCGGATCGCATCGCTTCGGTGGCACTGATCGACCCGGCGGGCGTCACCGCACCCGAGGCCAGCGACATGGAGCGCCATCTGGCGCGCGGGCATAACCCGTTTCTGATCAATTCCCGGGAAGAGTTCCAGCAGTTCTACGCGATGACCATGGCCACGCCGCCATGGGTACCCAAATTGGTGCTGGACGCCATCGCCCAGCGCTACGAACAACAACGCGATGAACTGGAAGAGATCTTCCGCGATTTTCGCGCCAGCCCGCCGATGGAGCCGAAACTGGTCGACATCAAGTGCCCGGCGCTATTGCTCTGGGGGCGCAAGGATCGGCTGATCGACGTCAGCAGCGTGCCGGTGTGGAGCAAGGGCATTGCGAATTTGCGTGTGGATGTCTGGGATCACGTCGGGCACATGCCGATGGTTGAACAGCCGGGGAATACTGCGCGCCTGTATCGCGAGTTTTTGGGGAGCCAAAGATGACAATGCACTCTGCCCCTGATCGTTCCCACGCTCCGCGTCCAGTGACGCGGAGCGTCACGGGCTGCATTCCCACGCAGAGCGTGGGAACGATCAAGGGTAAGGGCTTGAGATGAACATTCTTTATGACGAACGCCTCGACGGCCGGTTGCCGCAGGTGAACAAGGCTGACCTGCTCAAGGCCTTGCAACACGCCGTGCCTGACCTCGACATTTTGTGGCGTGAAGAAGAACTCAAACCCTACGAATGCGATGGCCTCTCCGCCTACCGCACCACACCGATGCTGGTCGCCCTGCCCCGACGACTTGAGCAAGTGCAAATCCTGCTCAAACTCTGCCATGAAAAAAACGTCCCGGTGGTTGCCCGTGGTGCCGGCACCGGGTTGTCCGGCGGCGCCTTGCCGCTGGAGCAGGGCCTGCTGTTGGTGATGGCGCGCTTCAACAACATCCTGCACATCGACCCGGCCGCGCGCACCGCGCGGGTTCAGCCGGGGGTGCGCAATCTGGCGATCTCCCAGGCCGCCGCGCCCTTCGGCCTGTATTACGCGCCGGATCCATCCTCGCAGATCGCCTGTTCGATCGGCGGCAACGTCGCCGAAAATGCCGGCGGTGTGCATTGCCTCAAGTACGGTTTGACCGTGCACAACCTGCTGAAAATCGAAGTGCTGACCATCGAAGGCGAACGCCTGACCCTCGGTTCGGACGCCCTCGATTCAGCGGGTTTCGATTTGCTCGCGCTGTTCACCGGCTCCGAAGGTTTGCTGGGGATCATCACCGAAGTCACGGTCAAACTGCTGCCCAAACCGCAGGTCGCGAAAGTCCTGCTGGCCAGTTTCGATTCCGTGGAAAAGGCTGGCCGCGCGGTCGCCGAAATCATCGCGGCGGGGATTATTCCCGGCGGTCTGGAGATGATGGACAACCTCGCCATTCGCGCCGCCGAAGATTTCATCCACGCCGGTTACCCGGTCGACGCCGAGGCGATTCTGCTGTGCGAACTCGATGGTGTCGAAGCCGATGTCCACGACGATTGCCAACGGGTGCGCGAGGTCATGACCGCGGCCGGCGCCACCGAAGTGCGTCAGGCCCGCGACGAAGCCGAGCGCGTGCGTTTCTGGGCCGGGCGCAAAAATGCCTTTCCGGCCATCGGTCGTTTGTCACCGGACTATTACTGCATGGACGGCACCATCCCGCGCCGCGAATTGCCCGGGGTTTTGCAAGGCATCGCCCGCCTCAGCGAAGAATACGGATTGCGCGTGGCCAACGTTTTCCATGCCGGTGATGGCAACATGCACCCGCTGATTCTGTTCGACGCCAATCAACCCGGCGAACTGCACCGCGCCGAAGCCTTGGGCGGCAAGATCCTCGAACTGTGCGTGCAGGTCGGCGGCAGCATCACTGGCGAACACGGCGTCGGCCGCGAAAAAATCAACCAGATGTGCGCGCAGTTCAACAACGATGAGTTGAGTCTGTTTCACGCCGTAAAAGCCGCGTTCGACCCTAAAGGCCTACTCAATCCCGGCAAGAACATTCCGACCCTGCACCGCTGCGCCGAATTCGGTGCCATGCATATTCATGCCGGGCAATTGCCGTTCCCCGAACTGGAGCGTTTCTAATGGCTGACGTCGATGCCGCCGGCGCCTTGCTTGATCAGGTCAACGAAGCGCGGGCCAACGCCACTCCGTTGAAGATTCAGGGCGGCAACAGCAAAGCCTTTCTCGGCCGCGAAGTAGCCGGTGAAGTGCTCGATACCCGCGCCCACTGCGGCATCGTCCGTTATGAACCGACCGAACTGGTGATCACCGCGCGCGCCGGCACGCCGTTGTCCGAACTCCTCGCGGCGCTGGACGCTGTTGGACAAATGTTGCCGTGCGAGCCGCCGGCATTCGGTGAAGGCGCCACCGTCGGCGGCATGATCGCCACGGGGTTGTCCGGGCCACGACGGCCGTGGTCTGGCTCAGTGCGCGACTTCGTCCTCGGCACCCGAGTCATCACCGGCCTCGGTCAGCACCTGCGTTTCGGCGGCGAAGTGATGAAGAACGTCGCCGGTTATGACCTGTCGCGGTTGATGGCCGGCAGTTACGGCTGCCTCGGCGTGCTCACCGAAGTGTCGCTGAAAGTCCTGCCGAAACCGCGCCAGTGCCTGAGCATTCGCCTCGACATGGAATGCGCGCGGGCGCTGGCGAAGCTTGCCGAATGGGGTCAGCAACCGTTGCCGATCAGCGCCGCGTGCCACGATGGCCAGAGCCTGTATTTGCGGCTTGAGGGCGGCGAAGGTTCGGTGACGGCGGCGCATCAACGCCTCGGGGGTGAGCCGTTGGATTCAGGGTTCTGGCGGGATCTGAATGAGCAGCGTCTTGCGTTTTTCAACGAAGGTTTGCCGCTGTGGCGCTTGTCGTTGCCGAACAATCTCGGGCCACTGGATCTGCCCGGCGAGCAACTGATCGACTGGGCCGGCGCGCAACGCTGGCTAAAATCCGACGTTGAGCACATTCATATCCTCGCTCAGGAACTCGGCGGCCAGGCCACCTGCTTTACCCACGGCGCCAGCATTTCACCGTTCCAGCCGCTGGCCTGGACACTGCTGCGCTATCACCAACAACTCAAGGCGCAACTCGACCCGCAGGGGCTGTTCAACCCCGGGCGCATGTACGCGGAGTTCTAGCCATGCAAACCACCCTCAGCGAACAATCGCGACAACTGCCCCGCGCCGCCGAGGCAGAAAAGATTCTGCGCACCTGCGTGCACTGTGGTTTTTGCAACGCGACCTGTCCGACCTATCAATTGCTCGGTGATGAACTCGATGGCCCGCGCGGGCGCATCTACCTGATCAAGCAAGTGCTCGAAGGCGCACCCGCGACGGCGCAGACACAACTGCATCTGGATCGCTGCCTGTCGTGCCGTAACTGCGAAACCACCTGCCCGTCCGGCGTCGACTATCACAACCTGCTCGACATCGGCCGCGCGGTGGTCGATCACGCGGTGCCGCGTCCGGCGGCGCAACGCCTATTGCGCGAAGGGTTGCGCGCATTGGCGCCGAATCCGGGATTGTTCAAAGGTTTGTTGCGGGTGGGCACGACGTTTCGCCCGCTGCTGCCGCGCTTGCTGGAAAGCAAACTGCCGCAGCATCTGCCGTTTTCCGGTTTGCGCCCCGCCCCGCGCCATGCCCGGCAGGTGTTGTTGCTTGAAGGCTGCGTACAGCCGGGGTTATCGCCAAATACCAATGACGCCACGGCGCGGGTGCTGGATCGCTTGGGCATCAGTGTCACCCCGGTGGCCGAGGCCGGGTGTTGCGGCGCGCTGGACTATCACCTCGACGCGCAAGCCAAAGGCCTCGACCGCGCGCGGCAGAACATCGATGCCTGGTGGCCGCACCTGCAAAACGGCGCCGAAGCGATTGTGCAGGCCGCCAGCGGTTGCGGCGCATTCATCAAGGATTACGGGCATTTGCTGGCAGACGATCCGGTGTATGCGGCCAAGGCACGGGAAATCAGCGAGCGGACGCTGGATCTGGTGCAGGTACTCGCACAGGAACCGCTCGAACAGATCTGCGCCGCCACTGAACGGCGGATTGCCGTGCATTGCCCATGCACGTTGCAGCACGCATTGAAACTGGGCGGCGCGGTGGAAGCCGTGCTGACACGCCTCGGTTTCAACCTCACTGCCGTGCCCGACGGCCATTTGTGCTGCGGTTCGGCAGGCACGTATTCGCTGACGCAACCGCTGCTGGCGCGGCAACTGCGCGACAACCGCCTCAACGCTCTGGAGAGTGGCCGCCCTGAGCTGATCGTTACCTCCAACGTCGGCTGTCAGAGCCATCTGGGCAGCGCCGGGCGCACGCGCGTGATGCACTGGATCGAACTGGTGGATCAGTCGTTGGCAGAATGAAGTTCGTAGGATTCTTCGTTTGCCCGCGTGCGAGAAGGCTGCGATCTTTTCCCTCATCCATTCCGTGACCGTGGCAGGAATTTTTTTCATGACCGTACAGCCGTTCGTCAGCCCCGACCTGATCCGCCAACGCTTCTCCAAAGCGATGTCCGACATGTACCGCGAAGAAGTGCCGCTGTACGGCGCGCTGATGGAGCTGGTGGAGCGAACCAACCGCGAGGTGCTGGCCCGTCAGCCAGACATCGCCCGGCAGCTCGACAGCACCGGTGAAATCGGGCGGCTGGACATGGAGCGTCACGGCGCGATCCGCGTGGGCACTGCCACGGAGTTGGCCACCCTTGCCCGCCTGTTTGCGGTGATGGGCATGCAACCGGTGGGCTATTACGACCTGACTCCGGCGGGCGTGCCAGTGCATTCCACGGCGTTTCGCGCGGTGCATGAAGAGGCGCTGCAAGTCAGCCCGTTTCGGGTGTTCACGTCGTTGTTGCGCCTGGAGTTGATTGAGGATGCGCAACTGCGTGCCTTCGCCGAATCAGTACTGGCCCAGCGTTCGATCTTTACCTCTGAAGCATTACGCCTGATCGCGCAAGCTGAAACCGCAGGTGGTTTGAATGAAAGCGAGGCCGAGGCATTCGTCCTGCAGGCGCTGGAAACTTTTCGCTGGCATCACAGCGCTACGGTTACCGCTGCGCAATATCAAACTTTGAGCGCCCAACACCGTTTGATCGCCGATGTGGTGGCGTTCAAAGGACCGCACATCAATCACCTGACGCCGCGCACGCTGGACATCGACAGCGTGCAGGAACAAATGCCGGCCCATGGCATCACCCCGAAAGCCGTCATCGAAGGCCCGCCGCGCCGGCAGTGCCCGATCCTCTTGCGCCAGACCAGTTTCAAGGCGCTGGACGAGCCGATCGCCTTCACCGATCAGAACCAGACCCGTAGCAGCCACAGCGCGCGTTTCGGCGAGATCGAACAGCGCGGCGCGGCACTCACGCCCAAAGGCCGGGCCCTGTACGACCGCTTGTTGAATGCCGCACGCGATGAACTCGGCGACTTCCCCAACGAAGCCAACGCCGCACGCTACAACGCGCTGATGGCTCAGCACTTTGGCGAATTTCCTGACAGTGTCGAGGGTATGCGTGAACAAGAGCTGGCGTACTTTCGCTATTTCGCTACGGAAAAAGGACTGGCTGCTGGAGGGCTTGGGCAGTCGTCTCTGGAGGACTTGTTGCGCGATGGCTATGTGAAAGCGGAACCGTTGGTGTACGAAGATTTCCTGCCGGTGAGCGCAGCGGGGATTTTTCAGTCGAACCTTGGCGATGCGGCGCAGGCGCATTATGGCGAGCATTCCAATCGGCAGGCCTTCGAGCAGGCGCTGGGGCGCGCGACCATTGATGAGTTGGGGTTGTATGCGGCGACGCAGCAGCGTTCCATTGATGAGTGTCTGACACAACTTGCGCGTTGAAAAATCAAAAGATCGCAGACTTCGGCAACTCCTACATTTGGAATGCATTTCCCCTGTAGGAGCTGCCGCAGGCTGCGATCTTTTGATTTGAAAGTTTTTAAGCAGCCGCTTCAGCCAAATGAAGGCATCTGGCCATTGTGCGCAAGAAGTTGCGCACTTGTTTTGCAAAACAGACCGCTAAAACCGCTGAGAGCCACGTCGTACAAGGCCTGCAGCCAAGTGCGCAAGAAGTTGCGCAGTACTGCGCAACTTCTTGCGCACTTTTGCATTGGGCGAGCGCTTTATTTCGCACAAGCGCCTGAAAAATCAGACAAACACCCCGGCCCGTATGGCCGGCACAATTGTTGGCACGCTCCTTGATAACAGTCAGGCACCCACCGGGCGATTTCGCCTCCCGGGCACCTTAAATTATTCCGCAAGGAGAGCACCCCATGGCAACACCAGCGTACATGTCGGTTACCGGCGAAAAACAAGGCCTGATCACTGCAGGCGCTTTCACCGCTGACTCCGTAGGCAACACCTACCAGGAAGGCCACGAAGACCAGGTTATGGTTCAGGCTTTCAGCCACGACGTGATCATCCCGCGTGACCCACAATCCGGTCAGCCAACCGGTCAGCGCGTTCACAAGCCAGTTGTGATCACCAAGGTCTACGACAAGGCTTCGCCACTGCTGCAAGCCGCTCTGACCTCCGGCGAGCGCATGAGCGAAATCGTTATCCAGTGGTTCCGTACTTCTGCTCAAGGTACCCAAGAGCACTACTACACCACCAAACTGGAAGACGCGATCATCGTCGCCATCAACAACAAAATGCACAACTGCCAGGATCCAGGCAACTCGCACTTCACCCACCTGGAAGAAGTGCAGTTCACCTACCGTAAAATCACCTGGACCCACGAAGTATCCGGTACTTCGGGTTCCGATGACTGGCGTGCTCCAGTCGTTTAATTACGGCTGATCGTTACAAGCATCGGCCAGCTCTGCTGGTCGATGTTGTTTTCGCCCTCCAGAATTTCGCGTAAGTTGAGCCGTTTTGCGGTCGTCGACTCACGCCGCTGTACAGCACGAGGAACAAGGGATGTTCGCGCCGGCCAATGAAACTCACTTTGCCCTGACCATCGAAGGTCTTTCCGCTGACTTTCAGGTATTCACCCTGCAAGGCCGCGAAGCCATCAGCCAGCCTTTTGTGTTCGAGGTGGAGCTGGTCAGTGAGCAGCCGTCGCTGGACCTCGAAACCCTGCTGCACAAACCGGCCTTCCTGCAACTGTCGCCTGACGGCAGCGGCATCCACGGCCAGATCTACCGCGCCGCGCAAGGTGATTCGGGCAAACGCCTGACCCGTTACTCAGTGACCCTGCGCCCGCAATTGTCCTACCTGGCGCACCGCGTCAATCAGCGCATCTTCCAGAACCTCAACGTGCCGAAAATCATCGGCATGGTCCTCGAAGAGCACGGCATTCAAAGCAACGCCTACGAATTCAAGACCGGTTCGATCTATCCCGAGCGCATCTACTGCGTGCAATACGATGAATCGGACCTGCATTTCATCCAGCGCCTGTGCGAGGAAGAAGGTATTCATTACCACTTCGAGCACACGGCGACGGCGCACAAACTGGTATTCGGCGATGACCAGACGGTGTTCCCGAAACTCAAGCCTGTGGCCTATCAGCAAGACTCCGGCATGGTCGCCAGCGACCCGGTGATCAAGCGTTTCGACCTGCGCCTGGAAACCCGCACCAGCCGCACCACCCGCCGCGATTACGACTTCGAAAAACCGCGCCTCACCCTCGAAAGCGAAAACCGTGGCGACGCCCTGCCCGACCTTGAGGACTACGATTATCCGGGTCGTTTCATCGACCGCGAGCGCGGCAAACACCTGGCCAAACGCGCCCTCGAACGCCATCGCAGCGACTTCCAGCTCGCCGAAGGCAAGAGCGATCAGCCGTTGCTGGTCAGCGGCCACTTCCTCGCCCTGACCGCGCACCCGAAAGCCAAATGGAACGACCTCTGGTTACTGACCGAAGTCCTCCACGAAGGCAAGCAGCCGCAAGTTCTCGAAGAGTCGGTAACCAGCGACACCACTGCACTCAAAGACGATTTCCATCAGGGCTATCGCAACCGCTTCCAGGCCACGCCGTGGGACGTGCCGAACCGCCCGCCCCTGCGCCACCCGAAACCGCGCATCCTCGGCAGCCAGAGCGCCGTGGTCACTGGCCCGAAAGGTGAAGAGATCCACTGCGACGAATACGGCCGCGTCAAAGTCCAGTTCCACTGGGACCGCGAAGGCGAAGCCGACGACAAAACCAGCTGCTGGCTGCGCGTCTCCAGCGCCTGGGCCGGCGCCCAGTACGGCGGCATCGCCATCCCACGCATCGGCATGGAAGTGCTGGTCACCTTCCTTGAAGGCGACCCCGATCAACCGTTGATCAGCGGCTGCCTGTACCACAAGGAAAACACCGTCCCCTATCCACTGCCGGCGAACAAGACCCGCAGCACCTTCAAGACCCTCAGTTCCATGGGCGGTGGCGGCTACAACGAACTGCGCGTCGAAGACAAAAAAGGTCAGGAGCAGATATACCTGCACGCCCAGCGTGACTGGGACGAAAACGTCGAACACGACCAGAAAATCCGCGTCGGCAACGAACGCCACGACACGGTCGAGCAAAACAGCTACAGCGAATTCAAAGCCGAAGAACACCACACCGTCTACGCCGACCGCAAAGTCGAAACCCGCGCCAACGACCACCTCACCGTCGGCGTCAATCAGCACATCAAGATCGGCACCGGTCAGTTCATCGACGCCGGGCAAGAAATCCACCTCAGCAGCGGCATGAAAGTGGTGATGGAAGCCGGTGCGGAGCTGACCCTCATCGGCGGCGGCAGCTTCATCAAGATTGATGCTGGTGGCGTGACGATGAGTGGGCCGGTGATCAATATGAACTCCGGTGGTAGCCCGGGGAGCGGCACGGGGGCGGCGCCGTTGTTGCCGGGGCCGTTGAAGCAGGCGGATACCGATAAGGCTGGGCAGTTGCTGGTGCCGGCGCAGCGGCAAGCGTTGATGCAGAAGAAGCCGATTTGTGCGGTGTGCGAGAAAGCCAAATTGGAGGCACAGAATGCTTAAGTCGGAATTTCCATTGGAAAACGGCCTCCCCCAAGGCCTTCCATGGAATGGCACGGTAGGTTTACTGCTTGATGGTGTCAGCGTTGAGAAGCTTCCGCAGCACCTGTATCAGTGGACGGAAAACCCCGAGTTCGAGCCGCTTTATCTTGGGACTCGCTGGGCAGAGCTGGGCGATATCTCCCCATGCCTCGTGCAAATAAAAGCACAGAACAATCCGGTCCTGACCCGGTTCCTGAACGCATCGCGTCAGGAATGGGGGCACTTGGTGTTTAGCGATCAATCATGGGATCAACTGGTCGCACACTTTCGCTGGCTCACCAGCGTCATGCACCCACTCGGTGAGGAAGTGTTATTGCGAATCGCGGACCCGGCCGTAACCCACGCACTGCTCGCTCACGCAGAAACCATCAAGGATCCGACCCTATTCGGCCCGTGCAAACAAATCGTTACTGCCGATGCAGCACTGGATTGCTGGTACATAAACAATAGGCCGGGCAACGCTCCCGAGCCCGACCACAGCAAGCGCTATCGATTGAGCGAAGCACAACTCAGTCAACTGGATGAGGTGAACTTTCGCAATGTTGTGATGCGTCTCGATGCACACATGCAAGAGTATTTTCCAAGCTATCAGGCACAGTCGACCCCACAGCAACGCTGGGAACACCTGCATGCGTTGGCTTCCACCTCCTATGATCGCGGCTTCAACACCGAACTCGATATCACCCTCTACGCCAACATTCACGGGTTCCTTGGCGAGCAAGCACTGGAAGAACATCCAGACCTCGACGCCATACTCAAAACCCCGTCGGAACAAACGCCCGCGCAACGACTCGAAAGGGTCGCTGATATTGCCCAGGAACGGGCTGCAACCCTGAACAGGATCCAAGGATGACAACGCCAACATCGACCGGCAAAAGCCCGAACAACGTTGCAAAAAGCCGGGATGACGGCAAGTGTGCCATGGGCGGCTGCTCGTTGATGAAGGCAAAAATCCAGCTCATCCCACTACGTTACGGCCTCGTTGAACGACTCGACCCGTCAAGCGCGCTGACCATCCCGTACAAAACCACTTCCCGCCCACTAGGCATTCGATTGATGCGTGACGGCTGGCTCTACGTCATCGTTGACAAAAAACCTCAAGCCGTCATGCACGAATACCGAATCCAGAACGGCATCGTGACCCAACTGCTTTGGGAAAAGGGCGAAATCACCGCCAACAAACGCGAAAGCAACGTGGGCGAAGCCGTGTTGGTATTCCCGCGTTTGAGCAAACTCTACGTCAATTACTCCGAGGTGCAATGGACCGCCGCAAAATGCGCGCAGGTCATCAAGCACAAGTCTGAACGTGAGTATTTCATGCAGAAGGTCGATCTCACCAATGCAGACCCTGAGAAAGGCGCAGCTAATCTACTGACTCCAGGTCAGGCGGAAAAGTGGATTGCGGAGATTGCGGAGCAGCCGAGTAAAGAGCCGCCTGTTACGGGTGCCAAACCTGAGGAAAGTCAGGACTATCTCTGGGAGCAAGCGTCGCACTTCAAGAAAACTCAGTTAGGCACGCTCAAAAAGCAAGTCAAGGCAGAACATGAGCGTGACCATCTGTACTTGGTCTTACAGGATGACCTGGGCGTGTTACGCGATCTCGCTGAGCATCAGGACTTGGTCACTGGCTGGATCAGCGACTGGAGCGACGCTGAGGCCAATCAAAAGAAGTATGTGTTTGGTTGCTACATCGAATCGTTGTACACCGTAACAGGCGAAACCATTCTGAATGCCGCCCAAGGCGACCCTCGTTTTGCCAAACTCAAGGACGAAACAAGCGAAGAGCAGCGGCAATCGATCGTCGACTATGTCAACGTTAAAAATCAAACCCAGTATTCAGGCGCTGGTACGCATCGTGGGGCTATTGCAGCCTCAAAGTCGCGGATGCGTACGAATCTTGGACCTTTGTATTCCAAGTACGAAGACCTGATCGAGACCATCGAAGACAACGCGGATGAAGCGCTCAATGGCGCAAAAATGGGACAAGAAGGCATTAACGACCTGATTGACCGACCGGCTATGGAAGCCTTCCTTAAACAACAGCGAGCACAATTAAGCCGTTGGAACAAGCGTTTGGATCTGATAACTGAAGATCGAGCAAAATTAGTATGTGAAAAACGCTTCTATAAATCTGCTTGGTATTTTGACCCAAAACTAGTAACCCAACTTGAATCGGCTCTTGCTACTGAATACGCGTGCATGAAAGATATATGCCGCACCGACAAGGCTACCGAAGCGATTGCAGACCTAATAGAAAAAGAGCCGGGCTTTACAGTTCCAACCTTCTTTACTGCAAGTTTGACCGATCAGAAGGACCTGTTTGCAAAAATCGGCTCATTAATAAAATCGGCTCGGGATATACCCCTTTCAGCGAAGGACTTCCAAGGACTGCAAAAAATTAGTCGAGATTTTGTCACGCTCCTGACCCAGGATCTCGCGGCATCAATCAATCTAAGCAACGATGGTATAACTTTCGATCAAGCACGAAACACTGCTTATGAACCTGCCAAACAACTCCGCTTGGCGAATGCTCTAGAAGAAGCTATAGAAGGACTACGCAACGGCCGGGCAATAGACCCATCTAAAATTCTACGAAACATTCCCGGCTCAGCATGGATCGACGTACTAAGAACATTTGGCAAAAAAGGAATTACTCTTGAGTTTGCTTCTGCAAGCCAGCTTCATGCGTTCGAAGCTGACATGGCGAAACTCACCGAACTCCGCCAGCAGATGTCCTCGTTGAAAAACAGGATCAGAGAGACATTGGCTAACGAGCGAAAAGGTCGGGCCCCCAAGGGGAGCTATCGATCATTGGTTGCACAGCGTAAATCTGTTCAGCAATCCGTCGCCCCGTTAGAGAAAAGAATCGCGCCTGCGATGATTGCTGTTGGCGAAGGCCCGAGTAAAGCAAGTATAAAAATAAAAGGACTAACCAGCGCCCAAGAAGCTGAAGTCCACCGAATGGCCGAAGATCATCGCTTAAACACAGGCGATAAGGTAAGGGGACTAGGAAAAGACATCTTTCAATCTGCGGGAGGCGACATCTTCGCATCCGCTGTATTTGTCGTACAATTAATTAGCTTTGTCACTGTTTATTCAGAGTTAAGAAGAAAACCCAGCTGGGATAAAACCGATTACGTTGCATTTGGCAATGCGTTCTTCTCTGCAAGCGGAGGAGGCTTTGCGGCTGCACAGGGGATATCTGCCACCACTCTAAACGTAGTCAAAAACAACTATTCAAGTGCTGCCGGCAAAGTCCAGCTAGCCGCGCGCATTGGAAAGCTCACCGGGGGGCTGGGACTAGCTGCTTACGGGTTCGGTATGGCGGCGGCAGCCACAAGTCTGTACGGGGAAAAAGGCTCTGTCGCTCGTTGGACTGAAGCCTTGAGGTCGGGAGATAGTGCAAAGCTGGCTGGTGCCAGCATGACAATCGCGGGCGACTCTGGACAGTTCGTCGTTAACGGTTGGGCAGTTGCACGAACAGGGCAATATATGTTTGAGGCGGCTTCAAATGTTAGTCAAGCAAGAGCTGTCGCTTGGGTTACAGCTGGAGGCAAACTTCTGAGCGTTGCTGCGAGAGCCAACCTAATAGGGTTAGGCTTGACGGTGTTGCAGCTAGGTGGCGAGTGGATTTACAACCGAAACAATAAAACGAAGCTTGATAACTGGCTTCAGCAGGGCGCGTGGGGAAAGAAGAACCAAAATCGCGGATTCCAAGAAGATCGCATGCAATTGGCAGAGATCACTTCAACCCCTCAGGTCGGTCTAAGACAAATAAATAACAGGCCTACTGCAGTGATTAGCATTCCAAATATAACAATTCGAGAGCTGGATGATGTTGGATTTGGCCTTACCGCGTATTGGTCAAGCAATCTCCAGCGCAATGACTGGGAGCCTTGGACTGAACCTTTGCTATATCAACTCAATTTACTGAGTCCACCAGACGCGCCACTCCAATTGGGGTTAGAAATTTTTGCGCATGAGGCTAACGCTCAGCACGGTCTTGCCATAAAGTTGCGATACCATCCACTCCCCGGAGACCAAAAACTTCAAGAAATAATGTTTGAAACCAAGACACTTAACGTTGGAAGCGGGAAGGAATTTTCAACAACCGGGTTTCTCAGCGCACGAAATACAACTGCTCAAGCATTCATTGTGACCACCGACACGCTAACTGTGCTCGAATCATCAAAACAAGCCGGGCAAACCTAATGTCTTCAATAAATGAGCAATCCAGCGACGATCTAAATCTCGAAAAAATACGGCCCGTGGCTGGTGAGAAACGTAAGTTCGCGACAGGTGAGGCATTATTCTTCTCCCCGCTTCCGATACCAACGGGCAACGTCCCCATGGATTTGGGCGGAAGCTTTGTTGAGGTAAATGACACATTCCTCGACGTAGGCAGTAGTAATTTCGGCAAGGCTTTCCAAGCGAGGGCAATGATTGGGCTCGGGATGATGTTTATTTTTTCATGCCTGATTATTCTGCCTTTGCTTGCAGGATCTACTACCTGGGGATCCCCATTTTCCGAGTCCTTTTGGGACAGAACAACAGGCATGTTCGATTTCGGTGTGACCTTTAGTATCTGGGGTGGAGGAATAGCTGCGCTCTTGGGTATTTACGTTATCTTGAGCACTACCAGAGCGAAGTCGCGCACCCGTCCAATTAGATTCAACCGCCAACGCCGTGAAGTCTGTTTCTTTCCCGAAGGTTCTGACCTCCCCGTCATTCAACCATGGGAAGAGATAGTATCTTGGCTTTCAATCAGTACAGGTGTTACTGGAGTGGGCGTAACAAGCGCCTATACATTTGGTATGGCGTTCGACGATTCCAGAGCTGACGTAGTGCATTTTGTGAGACAAGGCGTGATGACTCCTGCCCATGCCTTGAGTAAGTGGGAAGCCATACGGATCTATATGGAAAAAGGTCCAGAGTTCTGCCCAGGCAAGGCACCCTACGAGGGTCGCCACACCTTTGATAAAAAACGACAAGACATGTACGAGGAATACCAGCACAACGAACGTTCCGCTTTAGGAGTTGGTTGGTGGTACCTGGCACATTTGATCACTTGGTGGCGTTTTCCGTATTGGGTAGCAGAATGGGACCATCGTTTCAGCATGAAATCTCTACCTGAATCCATTGCTGAGTGGTCTAAACCTCTTCCGCCTGAACAATGGGGCAAGCCAAGCCCGGCGCTTAAAGAGCAAAGCGCGAAAATCGAAAAAGCCTTTGCTCAAGGACAGGATTTTATGACGTACTTCAAGGCAAACCTAAACGAAAGCCAATCAGTTGGTAAAAAATCCAATGGATAAAAAAATCGTAACGTTTGTAGTTGCGTGAAAGTCTGCCGATTTACTCTAAAAAGAATTGGCACATAATGAGACCGATTTTTCTTAATTGAAAAATAACACACATCAGAAATTATTGCTTTTATAACTCGACGAAGCCTTTCTGAAACTACCGAAAAGATGAGCCCTTTGTGCCTAACAATAAATATGAGCGATTACCCCACGCGGGGGACTTCGAAAAAGATAATGGACTAGAAATAATATACTTGTCTCCGAAACCGATACCAACCGGGATGCCTGCGATCAGCTCTCGGCAACTACACCGCAATGCTAATAACACCTTCCTGGACTTTCCTACAGGGCAAGGGAACTTCGAGTTCATGGCGCGAATTGGTATTGGTTCGATAATATTGATTATCACCTCGCTTTTTTTGTTCTCAGCTTTCGCTTCTTGGATCAGAAGATACTCAGAACCGTTCCTGAGTGCTTGGGCCAGTTTTTTCTTCAACCCCGTGATATGGTTCATAATTCTATCAATTGCTGCACTCTATCTTTATTACTTTACAAAGTTAGCCAATGAACTTTCTTCAAACCCACCTCTACGTTTTAATCGCGAGCGCCGCGAAGTTGTATACGTAGCTAAAAAAGGAGAAAAGCCCAGATATACAGCTTGGGAAAGCGTTATAGCCTGCATATCTTCCGGCAAACTGATAACACAATATTCTGTAACCCCAGAGCACAAGCTAATGATCGGTCTGCGCGAAACGACCAGCGGCGAAGTCCTTTGGAGCGTAATACCATGTGGTAGCTTAAGTCTGGCGATATCAGAATGGGAGGCTATTAGAGCTTACATGGAGAATGGTATAGACAGCCTCCCAACCAATTATAGCGACGAACTTGAAGAAGGTACTGTCGAGTTTTTCAAATTATGCCGTGAGAGCTATCGCGAAGAACATTCCCTAGTACGTTACATCTGGGGTTTTATCACAATTCAGTTATTTAGTGGCTGGACTTTACCATGCTACATATCCGAATGGATTAACAATCGTCCTAAAGCGCTTTTCCCCAAGGAAGTATTAGAGTGGTCAAAGCCCCTGCCACTAGCAGATCATGCAAAGCCCAGCAAAGAGCTAGTTGCGGAAACCGAAGAAATCCGCAAGCACTTCGCAAGAGGGAAGACTCTTTTAGATTACTTCAGCGTAAAATTCTCTGATGAGGATACAAAATCCGAGACAAGTGAATAATTACTACCTCGGACTTTGCGTCGCTAGTATATATGGCGCATTCCGAGTTCCCGTAAGATGCCATATACAACGGCGAAATAGAGCAACCACGAAGGATGCCACACTCTACCGGATCAATTGAATGCCTGATAAAAAATCCTACCGTTTGCCTCAAGCCGGTGACACTGAAAACAAATTCGGAACCGAATTTATTTATCTTTCGCCGATGCCAGTTCCAACAGGGGTGCAAGCCTTCAGCGCTCGCAACTTACATTAAGAGGCAAACGAAACCTATCTGGATTTTTCCGTAGGACGCGGAAACTTTGAGTTCATGGCGAGAGTGGGTATTGGCGTCGTCATGTTTTTTATTATTTTTCTATTTCTTGCAACCGGATATTTGTCCTGGCTACGACGAAATTTTGAACCGTTCTTATCAAGTTGGTGGGAGTTTTTCTCCGGCCCGGTTGTGTGGGCCATTGTAATACCATTAGCCTTGCTCTATACCGTGATCTTTTATCTTTCCACACGCCAGATCACACAACATCCACCCTTACGTTTTAACCGTCAACGTCGCGAGATCGTTTTCATTCCAAAAAAAGGAAGTCGCCCTCATTATGTAGCTTGGGAAAGTACTATTGCTTGCGTAACTGCTGGCCAACTAGTAACGCAATATGCAACGATACCTGAATTCAAATTAATGATCGGCTTGCGTGAAGCAGAAACCGGAAACATTCTTTGGTCATCGGTGGCTTGTGAGAGTTTAAGTTTAGCCATTTCCGAATGGGAGGCTATACGGGCCTATATGGAAGAAGGACCCTCAGCCTTGCCTGCACCACAAACAGACGAACTTGAAGAAGGAAGTGTGGCGTTTTTCCATTTATGTCGACGAACTTACCGAGCAGAACACTCCGTAATCCGTTACGCCTGGGGCTTCCTGACGATACAGTTTTTTAGCGGCTGGACTTTGCCCTGCTATATTTCCGGTTGGGTAAATAACCGCCCAAAGGCAAAATTCCCTAAAGAAGTACTGCAGTGGTCGAAGCCAATATCCACTGATCAGCATGCAAATCCGAGCGAGGAACTTTTAAATAAAAGTGCCGAGATTCGCTCGACCTTTTCAAAGGGGAAAACTTTTCTCGACCATTTCAAACTCAAGCGATCTGATCAAGCACAGTAAATAGACAATCGGGGGATAAACCACGTTTTCTTTCTTCTAGAAGTGGTCTCCCCCCGAATAGCCTGCCCCCCTTACTCGGTAAACAGCTAACCCACATAAAAATCCGCGAAAATCTGAAGAGCAACAGTACGTCATCAAAGCTGAAACCCCGCATTCACAATGCATCTATTCAACCAGTTCGCCCGCCACTTCATACTTCACCACGACCCGATTCCGATAAAGCCTCTCCCTTTCCACCAACGACCCCACCTGCCCCTTTTCCCTGACCTCCCGCCAAATCTCATTCTCCCGATACACCCGCGCCCCCTCCCGCACAAACCGATGCGCCTCCTGGAACACGTGATAGCGATATTCCCTCACCCGATCACACAGCAACTCCCCTTCGAGTTGTGTCTCGCCGACGTTCAATTTCAACTGAAAGCTCCGATCCGTCGGGTTGTGCAGCACCAGGTCAACGTAGTTATAGAAAATCGCCGCCCCGGATCCAAACGGCAGCACCCGCCCCTCATCCGGAAACGGGTCGAAGCTGTGGTTGGAGCGTTCGACCACCACCAGCGGTGAATGAATGGCCATCCAGTGAATCAGGTTGCTCAGTTGGCAAATTCCACCGCCGACCCCGCGTCGTGCCTCGCCGAAGGACAGTTCCATGCCTTCAACGTAGCCTCGCTTCAACGTCGGGCGGCCGACGAGGCGGCAGAAGGAGAAGTGTTCGCCGGGGGCGATGATGACGCCGTCGATGGCGGCGACGGCGAGTTTGAGGTTGATGACTTTGTTGTGTTGCAGGGCGAGGTCGGAGTCGCCGAGTTTGCGGATGAGTTTTGAGGTGTGTTTGAGGTAGCGATATGGCAGACGCTCGGCCGTGGCGACGGGGCGTGCGTAGCGTTTGCTGGAACAGCGCCAGGCAATCTGGCGGAACAGTCTTTTTTGCCACACGCGCAGCCAGTAGAGGGCTGGGTGGTAGAGGGAGAGTGGTTTCATCCGTGACACAACGGCGCGCGCCGTTTCTTCCTTGAGCCGTGAGGGGGGCGCACATTTTATCCGGTAATGACCGGCAGCACCCCATGCATTTCATTAGACCAGCAGCCTCTCTTCGGCATACATCTACCGTCACATCCGCAAATTAAGGTTCGACTAAGGTTGCCTCGCTACGATCGCGGCAACGAAACCCTGTTGTCCTTGAATCGCAGATGAGTCCTTCCGACATGAAAGCGTTTGATTTACCAGCCCAGCCAGCGTCGAATTTCAGCCTTGTCTTGGTAAATTACAAAACCCCGGACATCACCCGAATGTGCCTCGAGCTTTTGCGTGAGCATGTCCAGGAACAACGCATTCCGGTGTGGGTGGTGGACAACGATTCGGCGGATGCCAGTCTCGATTACTTGCGTTCGCTCGATTGGATCAACTTGATTGAACGGCCTTCCCCGGGCAAGGAAATCGGCCATATTGCGCATGGCAAGGCGCTGGATCTGGCGCTGGAAAAAGTCGACACCGATTATTTGTTTCTGTTGCACACCGACACCTTTGTCTACGACAAGGAAGTGTTTGCGATGATGATGCGTGAATGCACGAAAAAACCGGATATGGCCGCAGTCGGTTGTGTAGAACAACTCAATCGCGGGGTTGTTCGTGACACTTGGCGGTTAACTTCGCGTTTCTGCAAGCACTATGCTCGTAAAGCGAAAGTGCGTCTGGGTCTGCGTTCGAAAATGCCAAGACCCTACAAGGAAACTCATCTGAAAAGTTTCTGCACATTGTGGAATGTCCGTCTGATGAAGTCCCTGGGCCTGCACTTCTGCATGGATGAGCAGGTGCCCGGTTATGCGCTGCAAGATCAAATGAGCAGCCTGGGCTATGGCATCAAGTTCCTGTCACCGCGCAAGATTTTCAGCTATCTGGATCACATTCAGTCAGGAACCGTCGCGGCGGCGGGCACCTACGGGGTAAATCACCGCAGGACAAAAATGTATCAGGCCACGCTGAAGCGCTTTCAAGGGGCAGCTAGACACAACTGAAGCGCACACCTCGGTCTAATTCACAGCAAACAAAAAGGGCGACTATAAAGTCGCCCTTTTTGTTTGCAGAAATTGTATACATTCACTCCGAAGAGGTGTTCGCCCAGTGTAATGGCCTGGCAATCCATGCACCGGTAAAGAGCCCTGACACTGGGCGAACGGGTAGGATTTTAATAGAAGTTGGCGCTTATGTCCTCATTCTTGAATATGAAATTTATGTACGGAAACGTTAATAGATATTTATCGGCGATTCCTTTCATGAAACTTTCAATGAGGTCAAACCACACTAATAGTATGACTACTCTCATACAAAAACTGTACAAGAGCAGTCATCTTGTAGAGTTAAAGCTCAACTTTCGTGTTGACTGGTCACTTTTAAGATATCGGTGTAAGTGACAATAACGCTCTGCCCTTCTTTCAGATCTTTCAGCTTGGCTTGAATTTCAGGCTGTTTCACGTCGAGGACTTTCGATTGACCTTGCGGGTTTTGCAGGGTCACCTGATATGTTTTCAAATCAATTTTGGTGATTTTCAACTGTACCTGAACCTGACGATACGCCTCGCCACCGGGGTTATCGCTGCCCGGAGCCTTACGCAACTCACCAGTACGTTCGGTGGTACCAGGCAGACCTTTATCCACATCGGTGTCGAGGTAAGCGGCGACAGAACGCTGCACCTGGATGGTGACCTGATCGCCGGCCTTGAGATTGTCGAGGTTTTTCGCCTTGTCGCTGAGCTGAACGTGAACCGGCTTACCTTCGGCACCTTCCAGCACAACTTGATGGTTGGCGGCATCGACGGAGATCACTTTGGTGGTGACCTTATCCGCCTCGATGGAAGCGGACAGCGGAATATCGGCAGCGAAGGCGCCGAAGCTGGTGGCGGACAGTACGGTTGCGAGGGTGATGGCCTTGGCCAGTGCGTCGAGCTTCATAATCAATACTTTCCCTGTGATGAATGGCAGCGCTCGCCGCCGAATCGACTTCGGCGACGAGCGTGCCACTGAGCATAGACGCAGTTCAGGGCTTGGCTTTGGTTTGTGACGGCGAGCTTTGTTGCTTGGCGGTGTCCTGCGCGGTGGATTCACCACTGGGCGTGCCTTTGCCATTGTTTTCACGCTGTTTCGGGTCGGTGGGCCGCAGGGCGTCGTTGTCACGTTCGGTCTCGCCCGGTGGACGGGGTTCGTCGGGGTGTTCGCCTTGGGTGATGGGTTTCATCGGGTTGTCCTCAGGCTTTGGGGTCGTCGAGTTCACGGGCGACGTTGATCGCGGGTGAATCCTTGTGCAGGTCGTCGGCTTTGGCGCGCAGGATCTGCCATTGCTCAAGGTCGATGGCGCCTTGGCCGAGCAGGTCGTCGGCGATGCGTTGCAGGTCGAAGTAATGTGCGTCGGGGGATTGCTGCCAGTAGGTTTCGTCGTCGAACAGGCGTTGCCAAGTGGTCATGTCTGGAGGTTGCAGGTCGTCGCTCATGGGAGAGTCCTCGACGGCGTTTCGCAAAGGTGTGAGAGATATTCGGTAGAGGGGTTGAGAAGTAGCGGAGTTCCAGCCAATTTCTCTGTGGTGTCTGGGCGGGCGCTTTCGCGAGCAGGCTCGCTTCCACATTTTGATTTCGGTCAGATCCGGATTCTGCGCCCGTTACAACTCGCAGTTTTTACGAGGCGCTGTCAGTACCCGGTCATTTCCAGATAGCCCTGGCCGGGATGGCTGCCGCTGATGTGCACCGGGCCTTCCCAATAGGGGATGCGCAGGTTCATCCAGGCATTGGGGTTGAGCGCGTCGAGGCTGATGTCGAGGTGTTTGTCGGGGATGCTGATCGACCATTTCACCGGCATCGCCCGGCCGGCGACCTTGGCCGTGGTTTGCGGGGTGAGCCGGATCTGCGAGCTACTGAGGGTTTGCGTCTGACCATCAGCAGCAACCCAGGTACCGGTGAGATACGGCGCTCCATCCTTCTGGCGCATGCGATACAGCATCACGTGTTCGCCACTGTCCAGGTGCAGGGAAAACCAGTCCCAACCGGTTTGATTGGCAGTCAGCGGCTGGCTGCTCCATTCGCGATCGAGCCATGCCGGGCCGCTGACGGTGTAGCTCTGACCGTAGATCTGCAAGGTGCCGCTGGCCTGGAAAAACGGCTGACTGTAGTAGTAAGACGCCTGACCTTCTTCGGATTTCTGGCTGAAGCCCTTGTCGCCCTGCAGCACCAGCGGACGGCTGGACGTGAGGTGCAGTTGATAGGCGAAATCCTTGTCGCGAGCACTGAGTTGCAGGTCGCTCAGGGGATCCTGCGCCTGACTGGCGAACCGCCAATCATCGATCCACGCCTCGAACGGCGCCAGTTGCACACCCGCCTGCCCCACCCCGCCTCGCGCATAACGTTCGGCAGCGTGATGTACCGTGCTCGACGTCACCGCCGCATGCCCCAGCCAGATCGTTTGATTGCCCCACCCTGCCGTCTCCGCCACAGGTTTCAAAGCGCTGCGAAACAAGGTCCACTGCACGCCGAATTCATTGCCCTGCTGATCCTTGAGATTGGCGGTGACGTACCACCACTCAATGCGAAAGCCGTCATGCGCCCCGTGATCTGCCGGAAAACTGAACACCCGCCCCGGCACCACCGGCGTAAACGCCAACGCCTGATTGCCCATCCCGGCGAAGCCCTTCTGCTCCGGCGCCGATTGATCGCAACCGCCGAGCAGCAGCAAAACCAGGAGCACAAAGCGGTTAATCCTCATGGGCAAACGTCCTCAACAGGTCCGCCGGTTGCGTGCGGTACAACGAGTACAGCGGCCATGCCGACGCCAGCAATGTCGCCAGTAACGCCAGTCCCATCAGTTGCAGCAATTGCCATGGGAATATCCGCAACGGCAACCGCCAACCAAACGCCTGAACGTTGATCACCGCATCCAGGCACCACGCCAGCGCGATCCCCAGCGGCAACGCTAACACCAGCGTCAGCACCGCCAACAGCCAGGTCTGACCAAGATTGAGCAGCATCAATTGCCGCCGCGTTACGCCCAACGCCCACAGCGGTGCGAGTTGTCCGAGGCGACTCTGGCTTTGCGTCAGCAGGCTGATGAACAGCGCCACACCCGCCACCGCCAGGGTCAAACTGTTCAACGCCGCCGTCGCCGCAAAGGTCCGTTCGAAGACTTGCACCGACCAGCCCTTGAGCCGCGCCTGATCAACGATGCGACTGTCATCGAGTTGAAAACGCGTCTGCAATGCAGCTAAAAATCCCGGGATGTTCTGCGGTTCGATGCGCAGATTGAAACGGTTCGGCGTCAGTTGCGGCCAGCCGCGCAACAGGTGGTTGATGTTGACCAGCAAGTGGCCCTTGGGATTGCCGTAGTCGGCGTAGATGCCAACGATGCGCGGCGACCATGGGCCATTGGGTGTCGGAATCGCCACGTGTTCACCCACGTGCAATTTCAGGCGCCGGGCGATTTGCTCACTGAGCATCACCGCATCATCGGTGGCCAGATGCGCCCACGGGTCGTCGCCAACGGCATCGAGCAGCGGCCAGTGCTGGCGATAATGCGCGTGATCGATGATGCCGAACACTTCCGCCGGCCAGCCCTGCAACGTCACCGCGACCTGCCAGTTGGGCAGAATCGCCGCGATGTTCGGCTGCTGCTTTAGCCAGCTGTACATTTCCCGCGACTGTGCCGGATTGCTCGGGTTGATATACAGCTCGGCGCTCAGGCGTTGTTCGAGCCAGTCATCGAAGGTCTGGCGAAAACCGGCGGTCATGCTGCCGGCACCGATGTTGGCGGCGAGCGCCAAAAGCAACGCCATCAGCGCCAGGCTCAGTGCCGGCAATTGCTGACGACAATCGGCGAGAAACCACTGCCCCAGCACCGAGCGACTGCGCCCGAGCAACTGATTCAACAACGCGCTGAGCAACACCGGCAAAGCCAACGCGGCGCCGATCAGCAACCCAGCCATCAGGACAAAACCGCTGGCCAGACTGTCACCCCAGATCAACGCCACCAAGGCCAGCAAACCGAGCACTGCCGCCAGCCAGCCTTGTCGGCGCAGCCAACGCGCATATTGCTGATGCCAGGCTTGCGGATCCGCCACGGCCAACAACGGCAAACGGGCGGCGCGCAGCAGACTGTTGGACCCGGCGAGCAACGCGCCGAGCAGGCTCAAGCCGATGCCGCTGAACCACCACCACGGACTGAGGCGCAACTGCCCCGCCACTTCCGCGCCATACAAACCGCGCAAGCTGGCGGCGACGTCCGGCAGCAAGACACTCGCCAACCAATAGCCGCTGATCACACCGAACAATCCGCCGATCAGCGCCAGCACACCCAGTTCGACGATCAGGCACACGATCAACATCCGCGCGCTGACCCCGCAGGCGCGCAACGTACGCAGCAGACCGCGTCGTTGCTCAAGAGCCAGGCCAATCGCGGCGTGGACAATGAACAAGCCCACCACGAATGACAAAAAACCTAACGCATCGAGATTCAGGTGAAAGCTCTCGGTCAGTCGCGTCAGATTGTTTTCCTCGCCGCTGCTTTTGAGCTGCAACTGACCTTTGAACACGGCGGGCAACTCGCCGTGGAAATCCTTGGGCAGCAATAGCCGCGACAATTGCCCGGGTTGTTCCAGCAGCGTTTGCGCGACGCCGATGTCCACCAGCAACAGGCCGGGCGCCATGTCCTTTTGCGCGAGCAACGGTGGCAAGCGCAGCCCATTAGCCGTTTGTGGTGTGTCGCCTTCACGCAGATCAAGCGCCTGCAAGGTTTCCGGAGAAATCCAGGTAGTGCCGGGGGGCATGAAGAACTCGACGACACGCTCAATCGGCAGCGCCTGCCCGGCCACTGCGGAATCGGCCGGCAATGACACCGGCTCGATGCCCATCAATTGCAGGCGCTGATCTTCATGGCCCTTGAGCAGCAACCGCCCCTGCAGCAGCGGAGACACCGGCCAGCCCTGTCGGCGCAGGTCAACGAACCATTGCTGCGCGAACGTCGCGCCGTTCGGCGTACTGAGACTGGCCTGGGGTTCGCCGCCGATCAACTGGCTGGCCCGTGCGTAGCTGTCGCGCGCCTGACTGTTCAGCGCTTCGACGCCGGTGAGCAAACTGGTTGCCAGCCACAACCCGGTCAGCACACTGAAAAACTGCACCGGATGGCGCCGCCAGTGGCTGAGCAGCGCGCGCAGGGTCTGTCGGAAAACGCTCACGTCAGCCGCCCGTTGGACAACACCACCCGCTGGGCTAAACGGGCAGCGACCCGTTGGCTGTGGGTGACCATCAACAACGTGGTCGACGTGTCATCGAGCAATTCCAGCAACAGCCGCAGCACTTCGTCACTGGTCGCTTCATCGAGGCTGCCGGTGGGTTCATCGGCCAGCAGCAATTTCGGCTGCGAGGCCAATGCCCGGCCCAATGCGACCCGCTGCTGCTGACCACCGGAAAGTTGCTCGGGATAGCGCTTGAGCAAATCGCCGAGGCCCAGACGCTGCACCAGGTGCGCCTGCCAACGCGGTTCATGCCGCCCGGCCAGACGCGCCTGAAACGCCAGGTTGTCCTCCACGCGCAAACTGCCGATCAGGTTGAACTGCTGGAACACCAGACCGATTTCCGTCCGCCGCCAGTTCGCCAGTTGCGCTTCGTTCATGTTTTCCAGCCGATGCTCGCCGCTGCGAATGCTGCCGCTGTCGACTTTGTCGAGACCGGCCACCAGGTGCAGCAAGGTGCTTTTGCCACTGCCGGATTCGCCCATCAGTGCCAGGCTGCTACCGGATTCCAGCGTCAGGTCGACGCCTTGCAGCACCGGCAATGGGCCTTGCGGGGTGAGATAGCTTTTGAAGACGTTTTCAACACGAAGCATGCCGCCACCTGATCGGTCAGTGTGGAGCAAGGATAGCGGATGGCGCTGACAGACCTGAATCTTGCGTTGAAGCAAACCGCCCCTTCGCGAGCAGGCTCGCTCCCACAGGTTGATCGCATTTCAAATGTGGGAGCGAGCCTGCATGCGAAAGCGCCAACCCGGCCAACCCAAAACTCACTGCCCCGCCGCCACACTCGTCGGCGCCTGCGACGGCGTGACAATGCTGCCCAGATCAATGTGCTTCCACTCAGGCTTGGCACCCAACCGTGCATTGAAGCGGTAGTTGAAGGTGAACTCATCCGCCGTCGCGACACTCAGTGGCTTGCCATAAACAGCCTCGATCCCCGCCAGGTCGTAGCCCATCAACTGCAGCAACGTCGGAAAGATGTTGTAGTGGCTGGAGCGATCCTTGTTCGCCGCCAGTTGCGCCGACCAGTCCAGTGTCTTCAGATCGCTGCCCTGAATCACCACCAGCGGCACCAGCCCTTCCTCCTCCACCGGATCGCCACCGCAATGGGTGTTCAGGCCCGGATTACCGCGTTCATGCAAATCCTGGCCATGATCAGAGGTATAGATCAGTAACGCATTGTTCAGATTGGCCTGGGCAAACACCCGCGCGAAAAACTCGCCGACGTTCCACAACAGCGTGTTCTTGTAGGCGTTGCGGTACAGCAGCCAGTCATCTGGCTGGCCATTGAAACCGGTGCGTTCGCCGGTATCGGCCACCTCGGTGAACTGCCCGCGCGGTAAGGTCGGGCGGTAGGCCATGAACGCATCGGGATACTTGTCGTGCACCGGAAAGTGCGCGCCGACCTTGTTGATCACCACCAGCTCCGGCTTGTCGTCGTTGAGCAGTTCGATGAGCTTCGCTGCCGCCGCCATGTCGCGATCGCGCACGCTGGTCTGGTCGAATTGCACGAACTGGTCGATGTCCTTCTTCTCGGTATCAGTCATCAGGTTCTGCAGATTGCCGGCGGTGCGCTGGGCGTCGATGTACACGGTGCGCAGCCCAGCCTTCTTGGCGTACTGCCAGATCGACGGCAACGTGGTGTTGATGCGCATGTAGTCGGCGCGGGTGCCGCCGTAACGCAGGGTCACGTTGGTGTCGGCGCTGCAATTGGCGATGGACGCGGCGTAGCCATAATTGAAGATGTCGACACCGGGATGCGCCTGCTTGAGGTTGCTGTGCACCCCGAACGGCGCGTTGATGTCCAGATAATTGCCGGAGATGCTTTCATCGATGATCAGCACGATATCGTGACCGACGGCTGGCGAGGTGCGCGTCAGTGTCACTGGTTCGCGCGGGCCGACGGTGCTGTGCAGGGCTTCATAGGCAAACAGGTTCAGGTAGGCCAGCGGCGTGTACATGATCGGCAAACCCCGCGCGCCCTCGCCCGCACGCAAGAACAGCACCGCACTGAGCAGCAACACGCCGCACAGCGGCGCCGCCACACGTAACGCGTTGGGAATCGCCAGGCCGTGGCGAGGCTTCAGACCGATGCCGAACAGCAACAACAAACCGCTGAGGGCGCCGTGCAGGATCGCGTCTCGATACTGGTACGCCGCTTCCTGGATGAAGCCGCCGGAATACACCAGCGAGACGAAGCTGCTGTAGCTCAGGTAATCCGCCGTGACCCGGGTGTAGACATCGAAAAACACTGCGGAGGCGAACATCACCAATGCGAATGCATGCCGGATGAGACTCTGCCGTATATAGGCCGTTAGATATAACGCTAAAGTTAGCGCCAAAAACATCGCGCCAAAAAGAAGTACAGCAAAACCGAGGCCGATAGCATTTAACCGCTCTATGTAATATTCGACATAAAGCAGAAAATAAATAATTAAAAGCAATTCTTTCGCATATCTGAACATGGCGATACCGGTCTTGCAAAACGGCGGAGAGTCAAAAGCTTGTCAATCAGAATCTGACACTAGCACCCGGCCATCAAAGCGCAAGAATTGACTGCCTTTTGTAAAAAGCGTCAAAAAACCGATGACTCAAATCTGACACACATCAAACCCCAGAAGCCTTTAAATTAAAGGCTTACGACCGTTTATCGCTTATTTTGAATCTGAACAAATCTGCAAAAAACCAACAAACTCAATCGCAGCAATGACTTGATGGCCAATCGCCAAAAAATGCTCAAGTGTTATACAGATGCAACATGTCATTTTGCTGACACGCTTTGCAAACCCTGCGCTATACCCCATTTACAGTCTTCTTCCGAACTTCTTCTTTTCGCTCTATCGAGGGTGCGCAGATGGACGTGAGCGTATTTGGCACGGGCTATGTTGGATTAATACAAGCCGCCGCACTTGCAGATGTCGGTCATCGCGTTTTATGCGTGGATATTGACCCAAACAAGATTAAACAACTGCAACAAGCGGTGCCGCCAATTAGCGAGCCAGGTTTGTCCAGCACTCTTGAAGAGAACATCAAGGCCGGCCGTCTGCTGTTCAGCACCCAGGCCAGCGATGCGGTCGAGCATGCCGAGCTGATCTTCATCGCCGTCGGCACCCCGGCCGATGAGGACGGTTCTGCCGACCTCAGCCACGTGCTCAACGTCGCCCGGCAAATAGCTTCGCACATGGAGGCCGATCGCACGTTGATCATCAAATCCACGGTACCGGTCGGCACGGCCGATCAGGTGCTGGCCACCGCCAACAGCGAATTGCATCGCCGCGACAAGGCAGGTCTGACCGTACGGGTGGTCTCCAACCCTGAATTTCTCAAGGAAGGCAGCGCCCTCGCCGACTGCATGCGCCCGGACCGGATCATCGTCGGCACCCGTGACGACGCAGCTCGCGAGCAGATGAGCGAGCTGTACGCGCCGTTCTGCCGCAACCACGAAAAACTGATGTTCATGGACAACCGCAGCGCCGAGCTGACCAAGTACGCCGCCAACGCCATGCTCGCCACGCGCATCAGTTTCATGAACGAACTGGCCAACCTCACCGAACTGCTCGGTGCCGACATCGAAGCGGTGCGCAAAGGCATCGGTTCTGACCCGCGCATCGGTTACCACTTCATCTATCCGGGCTGCGGCTTCGGTGGCTCATGCTTTCCCAAAGACCTGCGCGCCCTGCTGCACACCGCTGAACACAACGGCATGCCGTTGAAACTGCTGCGCAGCGTCACCGACGTCAACGACCTGCAGCGGCACATACTCTTCAGCAAACTGAAAGCGCAATTCCCGCAAGGCCTTGCCGGTAAGTCCATCGCGATCTGGGGCTTGGCGTTCAAACCCAACACCGATGACATGCGCGAAGCCCCGAGCCGCTATCTGATGGATGCGCTGTGGGCCGAGGGTGCCAGCGTGCAGGCCTACGACCCGGAAGCGATGTCCGAATGCCGGCGCCTCTACGGCTACCGCAACGACCTGCACCTGTGCGCCACCCGCGACGACACCCTGGAAGACGCCGACGCACTGGTGATCTGCACCGAGTGGAAAAACTTCCGCGTGGTCGATTTCGAGTTGCTCGCCGAAAAGCTCCGTTCGAAGGTGATCATCGACGGCCGCAACCTGTACAACCCGGAACAAGTGGCTGCCGCCGGTTTGCATTACAGCGGCATCGGCCTGCGCCACATTGCCCCCGAAGGGCTACGGCCATGAAGGTGCTGGTCACCGGTGCGGCCGGTTTCATTGGTGCCCATTGCGTGTTGCGGCTGCTGCGCGACGGGCATTCAGTGGTCGGTCTGGACAATTTCAACGCCTACTATGACCCGCAACTCAAGCACGACCGCGTGCAGTGGGTGCGTGAGCAGGCCGGCGATTTCCAGCTCGTCACGGTTGACCTGGCCGACGCCTCGGCCATTGACGCGCTGTTTGTCCGCGAACGGCCGCAAGTGGTGATTCACCTCGCCGCGCAAGCCGGGGTGCGTTACTCGCTGGACAATCCCAAGGCGTATCTGGACAGCAACCTCAACGGTTTCCTGAATATTCTCGAGAGCTGCCGGCATCACCCGGTCGAACACCTGATCTACGCGTCATCGAGCTCGGTGTACGGCGCCAATCAGCACACGCCCTACTCTGTGAAAGACGGCGTCAATCACCCGCTGTCGCTGTACGCCGCGACCAAGAAAGCCAACGAGCTGATGGCGCACAGTTACAGCCATCTGTTTGGCATTCCCTGCACCGGCCTGCGCTTTTTCACCGTGTACGGGCCTTGGGGCCGGCCGGACATGTCGCCGATCCAGTTTGCCCGGGCGATCAGCGAAGGCGAGCCACTGAAGCTGTTCAACTATGGCGAGCACCAGCGCGATTTCACCTACATCGACGACATCATCGAAAGCATCGCCCGCCTCACCGAATGCCCTCCGCACGCCGACCCGCACTGGGATCGCGAGCTGCCCGACCCGGCCAGCAGCATGGCGCCGTGGCGGCTGTTCAACATCGGCGGGCAGCACCCGGTCGAGCTGAAAACCTATTTGGCGCTGCTGGAAAAACATCTCGGCCAGAAAGCCATTGTCGAGCTGCTGCCGCTGCAACCGGGCGACGTGCTCAACACTTGCGCCGAGGCCAGCGACCTGGCCCAGGCCACCGGGTTTCAGCCCCGGATCGAGCTGGATGAGGGACTTGGGCGATTCATCGCCTGGTTCCGCGACTACTACCCCACTGCCTATCGCCCACGCGCCGCTCGCGGCTGAATTAATGCGGAGGACTCCATGACTGGACATGAGAAAGGTGTGCCGATCCAGGAAATGCGCCGTGACAAGCGCGTTGACCCCGAGCACCGAATGCGTCTCGACGCGGCAATCCATCGCCAGGGTCGCGGCTGGTTCACTGGCCGCGACGGCGGTCGCCCATGGCAACTGTCACGCACCAATCGCGTGGTCGCCTGCCTCGGTGCGCTAATGATTCTGGTGCTGATCTCGCCACTGCTGCTGGGTCTGGCACTGGTCATCAAGTTCAGCAGCCCAGGTCCGGTGATGTTCGTGCAAAAGCGTACCGGTTACCGCGGCCGCAAGTTCGGCATGTACAAATTCCGCACCATGGTCGCCAACGCCGAAGAATTGAAAGAATCGCTGCGCCACCTCAACAAGCACGGTGCCGACGCCATCGATTTCAAAATCGACCACGATCCGCGCATCACCCGCATCGGCGGTTTTCTGCGGCGCACCAGCCTCGATGAACTGCCGAACCTGATCAACGTGGTGACCGGTGACATGCGCCTGGTCGGCCCTCGCCCGACCTCGTTCAACGCTTACCGCTACAAGGACAATCACCTCGCCCGTCTGGCGATCTACCCCGGCATGACCGGCCTGTGGCAGATCTCCGGACGCAGCAATATCGACTTCGACCAGCGCGTTGAGTTGGACCTCAGCTACATCGCCGAGCAGAGCCTTTTGCTTGATCTGAAGATTCTGTTGAAAACCCCCTTCAAAGTATTCAGCGGCCACGGAGCAAGCTAATGGACGGTTCAACCAACAAAAGCCTGAGCATTGCCAACCCCAGCGAATCGAACCTGACCTCGACCGTGCTGGATCTCGACCTGCGGATCCTGTTCCTGACCGCCGCAAATCCCGGCGCCGGCACCACCACCAGTGCCTTGGCGCTGGCCAGCCAACTGGCGCAAATGAGCAGCGGCCAGGTGCTGCTGGTCGATGCCAGCCAGTCGGCGAGCAACCTCACGCAGCAGCTGAACCTGAGCAAGGAGCGCGGCCTGCGCGACTTGCTGTTCAACCCGGACAACCCGCCGCTGTTGCAGGACTGCGTGGTGCAGGTGTCGAGCCTGCCCTTCCACGTGCTGCCCAATGGCCGGCCGATCCGCACCATGGAACACCTGACCGCCGAGCGCCTGAGCCCGTTGCTCGATCAATTGGGCAGCCAGTACCGCTTCGTGGTGATCGACGGCGACGCGGTGTATTCCGCTGCCGACACCCTGGTCATCAGCACTCAGGTCGACGGCGTGGTGTTTGTCGTACGCGCCGAAGACACCCGCTGGGAAGCCGCCCAGGCCGCCGTGCAACGCCTGACTCAGGCCGGAGCCAAAGTGGTCGGTAGCGTGTTCAACCGGCGCAAGTACTACATGCCCAAATGGCTTTACAAAAACCTCTAAGCGAACGCGAAGGATGACGCCATGAACGCCAAGATTCTTGTGCTGCTGATGCTGCCGCTTGCAGGCTGCTCGAGCACCTCCGAAACCCAGAACATGCCGGTGAATATCCTCACCGCCACCCCGGCCAACGCCCAGGCGACCGATATGCCGAAGATCGAGCAGACCCTGCGCCCGCAGGACGTGCTCGACGTGATCTTCCATATCAGCACCAGCGGCTCGGACGCTTACCGCGTGCAGTCGGGTGACCAGATCGGCCTGAACTTCACCGCAGCCAGCCAGCTCAACGGCAATCAACTGGTACTGCCCGACGGCACCATCGAACTGCCGGGCGCCAACA
Source organism: Pseudomonas sp. ok266 (assembly GCF_900110195.1). Classification (NCBI taxonomy): domain Bacteria; kingdom Pseudomonadati; phylum Pseudomonadota; class Gammaproteobacteria; order Pseudomonadales; family Pseudomonadaceae; genus Pseudomonas; species Pseudomonas sp. ok266. The sequence goes on from NZ_FOCU01000014.1 coordinate 96,271, forward strand.
CCTCGGTGAAAATCGCCGGGCTGACCAGCGATCAGGCCCGCGAAGAAATCCAGCGCGCCTATCAGCGCAAGCAACTGTTCCAGCCCAACCGTAATCAGCTGACCGTGCAAATCATCAGCCCGCTGACCAATGAGCAAAACCTGAAAAGCGCGCTGAACCACCCGGCCACCGGCATGAGCCGCGAGATCACTGTCGGCACTGACGGCTACGCGAGTTTCCCGGAAATCGGCGCCGTGCCGCTGCAAGGCATGACCGTCAATCAACTGGAAACCTTCCTCAACCAGAAATACGCGCAACTGCCGGGCCGGATGACCGTGGACGTGCTGTTGAAATCCACCGCCGGCAACGAAATCTATGTGCTGGGCGAAGTCGGTCAACCAGGTTCCTACCCGATCCGCCGGCCGGTGTCGGTGCTTGAAGCACTGACCTTGGCCCGAGGCACCAACGTCAAGGCGCGCCTGGATTCGGTGGTGATCATGCGGCGCAATGGCAATCAGGTGCAGGCGGTGCATTACGACGTCGAAAAAGCCTTGTCCGGCGATGCCTCGCAAATCGCTTACCTGCAACCGGACGACATGCTGTTCGTGCCAAAAACCAAACTGGCCAGCGCCGGCGAACTCGCTCGCCAACTGGCCGATGTGGTGCTGTTCCAGGGCGTCGGGTTCAGCTTCGGCTACCGCGTCGACAACAAAGGCAGCAACAACAACTGACTCTCAGGTGACCGACATGAATCCAAAGGAAAACTACCTGCATGAGTTCTTCAGGATCTTCTTCGCCAACAAACAACTGGTGAAACGGGTCTTCCTGATCTTTGCAGTCATCGCCCTGCTCCTGCCGCTGGTGCTCAAACAGAGCTTCGATATCACCGCGCAGGTGATCGTGCAGTCGAAAAAACTCTCCCAGGGTGACGCCACCACGTCACTCACGGTGGACAACGCCACGTTCATTCCGCCGTCGCTGGCGGACATGGAAACCGAGAGCAACATCCTCCGCTCGCCGGCGCTGATCCGTCAGACCATCAGCGAACTGCGCGACAAGGGCGAATACACGCCTTCGCCGGGCATTTTCAGCAGACTGGTGGCCGAGCCGTTCAAGCGCTACGTCACTTCACCGCTGCGCCAATACGTGATCAATCCGCTGCGCAATGTGCTCGGGCTGGACACCGATCCGGTTCGTGACACCGCGCTCGACGCCTTCACCCAGCAAGCCATCGATAGCCTGAAAATCGAGACCCTGCCCGGCTCCAACGTGATCTCGATCATCTACAGCTTCCCCGATCCGCATCAGGGCACGACGTTTGTTTCAGCCTTGCTGCAGAACTATCTGTTCAGCCGTCAGGCCTTGCAGTCGATCGACTTGCCGCAGTCCTTCTATGAGTCGAAAAAGCATCTCTACCAAGTGCGCCTCGACGGCCTGGAAGGCAATCGCCAAGCCTTGCTGGAAAGTGTCGGCTCGTCGGATCCGAAGGAAGAAATCACCTTCCGCCTCAACGCGATCAACACCGAAGAGCAAGCCCTGAACCTGTATCAGGATCGCCTGTTGCAGAGCCAGCGCTGGCTCGAATATCTGAAAACCGCGTTGGCTGCGGCCAGCAACAACAAGCTCAACGACTACACCTTCCCCTACACCTTCACCACCACCGTCGACAACGTGGCGTTCGAAGATCGGGAAATCAAACAGATGGGCGAGCAATTGACCACCCAGGTCAGCCGCTACATGAATGATCTGGCGGTGTTCCAGCCCGGCAGTGAACCGATGCTGCTGACCCGCGAGCAGATTGCTCGCACCCGTGGCCAGTTCCTCAAAGTGGTGAGCAACCGCATCCAGGAGCGCACCAACGATCTGGCGGTGGTCAAGCAAGTGATCGATCAGAAAACCGCGCGCATCGCCGAGTTCAAGAACCGCATCCACGAGTTGCAGCAGACGCAAAGCAAGCTGCGGCAGATGGACACCGAAATCGATGCGCTGCACGCCGCCTTCTCGACTTACGCCCAACGTTTCGCCGAAAGCAGCACCACCGGCGCGCTCAACGACGATCTGTCCAACGCCCGGGTGCTCAGCCCGCCGTTCGAACCGACCGAAGCAGCGTTCCCGAAACCGGGCCTGATCATTCCATTCGGTTTGTTCACCGGGTTGTTGCTGGCGATTGCCCTGGTCTACGTGCGTGAGTTCTTCGATCACCGCTTCAAACACCCGGCGCAAATCAGCCACGAACTGGGTCTGCCGGTGCTGTTGGTGATCAACGACCAGAACGCGCTGCCGAGCAATCCGCACAAGAACTGGACGGTGCCAAGCTTCCTGCACTGGGTGCGCAATTGAGCACCGCATCCTCCCCGACTGCCGCGCTGCCGATCATTCATTTGCTCAGCAGCGGCGGCTTCTATGGCGCCGAGCGCATGTTGCTGGATCATTGTCTGGCGACGCCGGGTCAGCATCAGGTGCTGTTCCTCGACGCGCCGCCAGAACTGATCGCGCGCTTTCGCACGGCCGGGGTCGACTGTCGCGGCTGTGCCGGGCTGGGAGAATTGCTGCAGTATCTGCGTCAGCGCCGCAGTGAAAAACCGCTGATCAATACGCACAACTTCAAAGGGCTGTTGTTCGGTTGGGTCGGCGCAAGCCTGTTGCGCCTGCCGCTGGTGATCACCCAGCACGGCTTCACACCGCGCAGTCGCAAGCAGAAGTTCTACACCTGGCTAAGTCTGCAACTGTGCCGCACCGCGTCGGTGGATCGGGTGGTCTGCGTGGCGGAAAGTATCGCCGCGCTGCACCGTCAGGCCAGCGTCCGCGCGGAGAAATTGCAGGTGATCCCCAATGGTTTGCCAGCCGCTGCGGCGCTGGTGCCTGACGCGGATCGGCAGCGCTGGCTGGTCGGTTACGTCGGTCGTTTGAGCAGCGAGAAAGGCCCGGATCTGTTTCTTGATGCGCTGATTCCGCTGTGTCACCAGCATCCACAACTGGATGCGGTGATGCTCGGTGACGGCCCGGAACGCGAAGTGTTGCAGACGCGGATCGACAATGCCGGTTTGCAGCAACGTATTCGTTTGCCCGGTTATCAGATCGCCATGCAACCGTGGTGGCGGCAACTCGATGCGCTGGTGATCAGCTCGCGCACCGAAGGCACACCAATGATTTTGCTTGAAGCCATGCAGGCCGGGGTGCCGGTGGTGGCGTTCGGCGTCGGCGGCATTCCCGATGTGCTCGAGCACCGGCACAACGGCTTACTCGCCACACCGGCCGACTGCGCCGCCCTCGCCCGTCAGCTCGACACGTTGCTGAGCGAGCCGAAACTGGCCCGGCAACTGCGCGACAACGCAAAACGCACACAACAGGATCGCTACGACCTCAAGGCGCTCGCTGAGCGCTGGTCGCAGCTGTACATCCGCACGGCACGGGAGGCACGCGCATGATTTTCCCGCTCTCGATCGTCAGTCTGCTCGGTCTGGTCTGCATCGGTTTGCTGGCCAGCCCTTATCCGTTTCTGGCGCCGGGGGCGGTGCTGGGCCTGGTGGGATTTGCGCTGCTGTACCGCAAGCCGACCTGGGGCCTGCTCGGCATTGCTGCACTGGTGCCGTTCGAGGGCTTTTTCAAGGACACGTCGTTCTCCGGCAGCAAGCTGATCGGTGCTTCACTGGCGGTGATCCTGATGCTGCAACTGGCGTTGCACCAGATTCCCTCGGAGCGCCTGCGCAGCAATATCTGGCGCTTCCTGATCTGGTTTCTGGTGCTGTACTTTCTGAGTTTGCTCAACACCGATGACCTGGGCATGTCGCTCGGCCACCTGCGCGAGCTCAGCGTCGGTCTGATTCTGTTTGTCATCACCCTGTTGATCGGCCGCGAGCTGAACCTCGATCTGTTCGCCCGGCTGGTCACCCTCGCCGTCAGCACCACCTGTGCGATGGCAATGTTCTCGACCAAATTTCAGGATCAGGGTCGCGCCGCCGGACTGCTCGAAGACCCCAACGCGTTCGCCCTGCTGATCGCCTTTGCGATTCCGCTGGGGCTGCTACTGGTGATCCGCAGCCCGAACCTGCTGCACCGATTGTTCTGGGGCGGTTGCTGCCTGATGCTGTTGGGCGGCATGACCAAAACCGAATCGCGCTCGGGTCTGGTGGTCTTGGCCTTGAGCCTGCTGATCGGCTGCTGGCATTACCGCACCCAACTGACACGGATTCGCCCTCGGCATCTGGGCTTCGCCATGCTTGGCGCGGCGATCGTGATTCCGCTGGCGATCTACGCAATGCCCGCCGGTTACATGGCGCGCATCCAGTCCCTGAGTATTCTCAGCGCCGGTTCCAAGGCTCAGGACGAATCCCTCGGCCGCCGCGCTTCGTACATCGTGGTTGGCAGTCAGATGATCCGCGAGAACCCACTGCTCGGCTCCGGCCCCGGCACCTTTCCGCTGCACTACGCGACCACGGGTTACGCCAAGGCGTTTTCGGCCAACCGCAAAATCGGCGACCTCTATCGTCGTGCGCACAACACCTACCTGGAAATCTTCAGCGAACTGGGGATTCCCGCCGGGCTGTTGTTCGTCGGCATGCTCGGTCTCGGCCTGTACAACCTGATCCGCGCACGCGCCGCGTGGATGTTGCGCCGCGAATGGCATCAGGCCGACATGATGACCCACCTCGGTGTGAGCTTCCTGTCGCTGACCTTGTTCCTGATGTTCCTCAGCGCACCGAACCAGAAATACGTGTGGATCATGCTCGCCATGACCAGCGTCCTGCGCCTGAAAGCCGAGCAGGCGCCCCTGAGCACGGAGGCAAAGGCATGAGCCGCATCAGCATCGTCATCCCGATGTTCAACGAGGCGCGGCACATTGGCCGCACCTTGCTTGCCGCGCAAAAAGCTGCCCATGCGGCCAATGTCGAGTGCGAGTTGATCGTGGTCGACAACGGCTCGACCGATCAGGGACCACACATCGCCCGCCAGTTCGGCGCGCAGGTGCTGGTGCAGCCGGGTTTGTTGATCGGCGCCCTGCGCAATCGCGGCACGGCCATCGCCACGGGTGAATGGCTGGCCTTCATCGACGCTGACATTGAAATGCCGGAGAGTTGGCTCAAGCCGTTGTTCGACATTGAGGCCAGCGGCCAGGCCGATGTCTTCGGCCTTGATCTGCACACCCCCGCCGAAGCGCCGTGGTACGCCACAGCCTGGCAACGCCGCACCGCGCGCGCGTCGTCGCAGGCGTCCCACGTCGTTGACTGGCTGCCCAGCTCAAACCTGCTGATGCGCCGGGGCTGGTTCGACAAGGTCGGCGGTTTCAACGAAAGCCTGCGCACTGGCGAAGACAAGGAATTCACCCTGCGCCTGCACGAACAGGGTGCGCGGCTGCTGTCGATCAATGACAACGTCGCCCTGCATTGGGGTTACGAAATGAACTGGCGCGAATGGATGGGCAAGGAGTTGTGGCGTCAGGGCAGTCACCTGCAACTGCTGCGCGCCCATGGCTTCAGCCTGCGCCTGTTGCGCTTTCCGGTGCTGTCGCTGCTGGTGTGGTTGCTGGACTTTCTGGCGATTTCGGCGCTGCTCGATGGCTTTCCGCATCACGCGATCGTCATGGTCAGCCTGACACTCCTACCGGGACTGGTGCTCAGCCTGCGGCAAAGCTCCAAACACCGCAATATCGGCCTGACCCTGCAGCTGTGGGGCCTGCATTGGGTGCGTCTGCACCTGGCCGGCGCCGCGTTCATTCTGAGTCTGTGTCATTGGAACGCCAGGAGGCCTGCCCGTGGCTGAATTCATTTTCTGGATGTGCCTGTTGCTGCCGGTCTACGCCTATATTGGCTACCCGCTGCTGCTGACGATTCTGGCGCCACTGTTCCCGGCCTGGCGTCACACGCCGGCGCCGCCATTGAGCGTCAGCATCGTGATTGCCGCGCACAACGAGGCGCGGCACATCGAACACAAGTTGCGCACCTTGCTGGCGCAGGATTACCAGCCGGCCTCGCTGCAGATCATTCTCGCCAGTGACGGTTCGACCGATGACACCGTGGCCTGCGCACACAAGATCGTTGATCCGCGCATCACCGTCCTCGATCTACCGCGCCAAGGCAAAGCGGCGACGTTGAATGCCGGCGTGGCCCTCAGCACCGGCGACATTCTGGTGTTCACTGACGCCGACAATCAATGGTCGCGCGAAACCCTTGGGTATTTGCTCGCGCCACTGAGTGATCCGAATGTCGGCGGTTGTGCCGGGCACATGGTGATTCCGGTCACCGGCGGCGGTTTGAGCGTGGGTGACAGCCTCTATCGGCATTACGAAGGCTGGCTGCGCCGGGTCGAGAATCGCACCGGGTGCATGGTCTCTGCCGACGGCGCCCTGCTCGCCCTGCGCCGCGAGTTGTTCCAGAACGTGCCGGCCGAGGTCAACGACGATTTCTTTATCAGCACCTGCGCGCCGGTCGCGCACAAACGCATCGTCTACGTGCCGGAAGCGCAAGTGATCGATCACGGTGTCGATGAGGCTGACAAGCAATTCCGCCGCCGTCAGCGCGTCACCGTCGGTGGTCTGCAAAGCCTCGCCCAGCGCCGCGAACTGCTCAATCCGCTGAAATATGGCCTGTATTCGATCGCGCTGATCAGCCACAAATTGATCCGCCGTCTCGCACCGATCCTGTTGCTGCCGCTGCTGCTGAGCAACTTCTGGCTGTGGGAAGACCACGGTTTCTATCGCTTGGCCCTGATCGCGCAACTGTTCGGCTATGCCGTGGCGATTGCCGGTTTGCTGGATTCGCAACACCGCTTGCCGAAACCCTTCCGCCTCGCCGCGTTTCTGCTGGTCACCCTCGCCGGGATGAGTCTTGGCCTGTGGCAGTTCCTGCGCGGTCAGCGGTATGCCCAGTGGAATCCGGAACAGAACCGTTAAGAGGACCGAAGCCATGGCGATCAAACAATTACTCAAACGCACCAGTGGCTGGCTCTATCTCAACTCGTCCATGGGCCGCAACCAACTGCACGGCGCCGGGGTGATCCTGATGCTGCACCGGGTGCTGTCGAACGACCGCGCCGCCGACCTGCCGCATCGCAACGAACTCTGCGTAGGGCCGAAAGCCTTCGAGCATTTGCTGATGTGGCTGCGCAAGCATTTCGATTGCGTGCCGCTGATGGAAATCCTTCAGCCCAACTCACTGCGTACCGAACGCCCACGGGTGGCATTGACCTTCGATGACGGCTGGCGCGACAACGCGGTGAACGCCTTCCCGCTGCTGCAAAAATATCAGGTGCCGGCGAGCATTTTTCTCTCCACCGATTTCATCGGCAGCCGTCAGCGCTTCTGGTGGGAAAGCCTTGGCGAAACCCTGTGGGGCAGTCATGGCGACAAGGCGCGGATGCATTTGATCGAATGCCTGCATGCCATGCATCACCCGTTGCCGGTGCTGCTGGATGACATCGACGTCGACCGTCGCAGCCTGGCATTGCTCCATTACCTGCAAGGGCTGAAGTCGATTGACTCGCAGGAGCTGGAACGGCTGACCGATGAATGCCCGCAGGAGTCGCAACCGCAAGCGCTGGACTGGCATCAGGTGCGCGCACTGGAGGCGTCCGGGCTGGTGCGTTTCGGTCCGCACGGCGCCAGTCACGCCATCCTCACCGGTCTCGACGATGTGCGCCTGAGCGAAGAAATCAGCCGCAGCCGTGACGCCCTGCACAACGGCTGCAATCGTGCGCTGCCGGTGTATTGCTACCCCAATGGCGACAACGATGAACGCGTGCGCCAACAGATTGCCCGTCACGATTACCCGTTTGCGCTGGGCACCGGCACCGGCATTTATCGCGGCGAAGGCGATCCGCTGAACCTGCCGCGCTTCGGTGTCAGTCAGCGCACCGCGCGTAATCCGGAATTGCTGTCGTGGCGGATTTTTCGCGGGGCGCGGCCATGAGCCGAAGCAATTACCTCAAACATTTGGCGCTGAGCATGGGCACCAAACTGGCGATGATCGCCCTGCGTTTGCTGCGCAATGTGCTGCTGGCGCGGATTCTCGGGCCGAGCGAGCGCGGGCTGTTTGCGTTGCTCAGCACCCTGCCGGATCTGATCAGCGCCGCCACCAGTGGCGGCCTGAATTCGGCGGTGGGTTATCAGGCCGCCAAGCAGCGGCCGATGGGTTTGTTGCTGAGTCAGGTGTTGGTGTTCGGCTGTTTGCTCGCGGCGTTGCTGACCTTGCTGGTGGTGGCACTGGTGCGTGAGTTTGGCACCGAGCTGGATGTGACGATGCAGCTCGGTTTGCTCGCTTGGCTGTTGTTGCTGGCAGTGCCGCTAACGGTATTGAAAAGCGGCCTGCTGACACTGCACAACGCCTCGGGTGGCGTAGTCGCATTCAATGCCTTGCGCCTGGTCGAGTCGCTGGCGCCGCTGTTGCTGTTTCTCGCATTGTTCTGGATGTGGCAAAGCGCGGCCCTGGAAGCGGCGCTGATCAGTTGGCTGGCCGGCATCAGTCTGGTAGTGCTGGTCGGTTGGGTCTGGCTCAAACGCGCACAACCGTTGCAACTGCAATGGGACCGCGCCAGCCAGAACGAACTGCTGCGCTACAGCGCGCGCAGCCATCCGGATCTGTTGTTTCAGCAAGTGATCCTGCGTTCGGATTACCTGTTCATCGGCGCCCTGCTCGGCAGCACCGCCCTCGGTCACTACGCCATGGCCAGCGCCGCTGCTGAATTGCTGTTGATCGTCCCGGAAGCGGTGACCACGCCACTGATGAAACGCCTGCTGCAGCAAGACGAAGGCATGGACAAGGTCACGCCGCTGGCCCTGCGCCTGACCGCCACGGTGATGCTCGGCGCGTGCCTGACCATGGCGGTGATTGGCGAATGGCTGATCGTCACCTTGTTTGGTGCGGCGTACCAACCGGCGTATCCGGCGCTGCTCGCCTTGCTGCCGGGGCTGTTGGGCCTGTGCTACGCGAGCATTTTGCGTCTGGACCTGTTGGGCAAGAATCGTCCCGGCACGGTGTCGTTGCTGATGGGCCTCGGTGCCCTGCTCAATCTGGCGCTGAATCTGGTGCTGATTCCGGCTTACGGCATCGTCGGCGCGGCGGCGGCTTCGTCGATTGCCTACCTGGCGGTGACCGTGGCAATGCTGGTGCTTTACTGCCGTTTGAGCGACGTGCCGTTCTGGCAAACCCTGATCATTCTGCCGCGCGACGTCACACCGATGTGGCTGATGCTGCAACGGCGCAAAACCGCATGAAAGGCCTGGTCTTGCTGTTCGGTCTCGGCCTGTCGCTGGACGCCTTCGCGGCGTCGATGCGCTGGGCCGAGATTCGTGACGGCAGCCTGTATCTGCAAACCGATCGTCCGGACACGCTGACCGTGCGCTGGACGCCGGCGTGGCAGGCCGATGCCAATGAAGAGCATCTGTATTTGCTCGATGGCCAGGGCAAACTGGCAGGTGATCGTTTTATAAAGGCCAGTGAAATTCGTGGCAGTCAGAGCTGGCCACTGCTGCCCGGCGCGGCGAGTTATCGACTGGAAATTCCCGGCTACAGCTTTCGCAATTACCGCGTCGAACATGACGAGCACACGGTCGCGCTGTTCGCCCCGGCGAAAGTGCATTTCAGCGTCGACACCCGCAACGGCGACGAGTTGTATTTCAAGGTTGCGCCAGGTGAACACGCGGTGCTGGCGGGCAAGTTTCACGGAGGTGTCAGCGGGTTGCAGGCACAGCGGGTCGGCGCTGAGCAGCAACTGACGCTGGCATTGAAACCGTATCGCGCCTACTGGCAGTTCGATCAGGTCGCCCTGCCCGTCAGCGAGCGCGAGCAAGTCTGGCGTCTGCGTCTGCAAGGCAGCGGCAAAGCGGCGTTCTGGCTGGATGGCACGGCCAACCTGTTCGCGCAGAACCCGCAGCAACTGAAAGCGCTGCGTGAAGACGCCGGTCAGACGCATCTGGTCTTGCACGACAAAGTGCTCGGGCGCACGCCGGATCTGGGCATCGCCCTGCCCTACTTGATGCCGCCACCCGCCAGTCATGCCGCGCTCGATGCGCTGAAACCGACGGCGGCGAGTTACTACAGTTTTGTCGACGTGACGGCGAAGAATCCGCAGTTCGAAGACGCGTTCCGTCAGGTGTATCAGGAGCGTTTCGGCATCAGGCAGGACATCACCTTGCTCGCCGGCAGTCAGCGCCAGGCTGACTTGCGCGCCGATGTGCAAAGCAACGGCGGGCTTGATGCGTGGTTAGCCAGCACCCGAGCGCTGGGTGGCAAGGGCACCCACTACATCGGTTTTGCCGATGAGCCGAACCTCAACTATTCCAGTTACCCGCAGTATCAGGCGATTTTCACCAGCATGGCGCGGCAGGTGCGCAGCGATCCGGCCAATGCCAAGGCCGGCGTGCGCATCGCCATGCCGGCCAGTTCGCGGCTGGTCAACGGGCCGTTTGCCAATAACGCTGCGGACAAGCGCGGCATCGATTGGGCACGGCGTCTGCTCAGCGAATCCGGCGATCAGGTTGACGCGCTGGCGTGGCACGAATGGATGATCCGCGACCTGCTCGCCACACGCGTCTATCGCGACAGCGTGCGCCGCGCGGCCGAATTGGTTGGCCTCGATGGCAAAGGCCAGCCGCGCAAAGCCTTGTTGCTCGACCAGACCAATCTGTCCAGCGGCTCCAGCCTCAGCCCTTATGATCAGGAAACCCACTACACCTCGCTGTGGTGGGCGTCGGTGGTGATCAACGCGTCGCAGGATGGCTTGTTGACGATGCTCAACTGGTTCCAGGCCGCCGATGAGCCGCAGTACCCCAAGGGCATGCTGCGTGTCTCGGCCGATGAACAACACTTCGAGCTGAAGCCGGTAGGCCTGGCCCAGCAATTCATAGCCCAACACTGGCTGCATCAAGTGCTGTGGCTGGAAAACGATGCCTTTGAAGTCGATGTGCTGGCGATGGCCGGCGACGATCAGCGCGGCTTGCTTGGGGTAAATAAAGGCACTCGGCTGCAACGTGTAGACCTGGCCGGCGCCAAGTGTCCGCTGAACAACGGCGCCCTGCGCTACTTCGGTGCTGACAATCGCAGTCGCGACGCGCCGTTTACCTGCCAGGACGGGCGTGTGCGTTTCGAGCTGCCGGGGCAAACCCTGTTCGCCCTCGGCTGGAGCGCTTCATGAACCGTCCGTTGATGTTCAGCCGCGCAGGCCTGTGGCCGCGCGATGCCTCGTCATCAGGAGCCAAAACCATGAACATGCTAAGCAAACTGACTGAACACCTGCGGCAGAAAGGACTCACTGCTACCGCCAAAAAAGCGTGGAAACACTACATCTTTTCCCATCAGGAACTGCTGTGGATGGAGCGCGATCTGGTCAGCCCGGTGCCGCCGCACAACCTCAAACCGTACCCGCCGCTGCGGGTGGTGAAGATCACGGCGGACAACGCCAGCGCCTTCGCGCGCTACTTCGGCGACCGCGTCGGCACCATGGCGGAGCTGGCCAAAGAAGGTCACACCGGGCACATGCACCTGGACGATCAGGGCGATGCCGTGGCGTTTATCTGGGGCAGTTCGCGGGACTATTTCGACCGGCACTATTACGGTTGCATGTTTCCGGTGAAACCCGGCGAGTTCTTCGAGTTCGGCGGTGAACTGACCCGCGCCTACTGGGGCAGCGAGTTGTCGGTGGATCTGCAACTGGAGCTGTGGAAAGCCATGGCTGCACAGGGTTGCGACAAGGTTGTCGACGTCTGCGAATTCCACAACATCCCGGCGCTCAAGCTGCACTTGCGCATGGGCTATACCGAGCAGAACCGCATCATGAATGTGTACACCTTGTTCGGTCGCTGGCGTTTCTACCGCGAAAGCCGCTACAGCGGTTCGCGTCTGGAGGCGCTGCGCAAACCTTCCCGTCCACCCGTAACAGCCACGGCGGCCTGAGTCTATGGTGACGCGATTCGAATGGCGCACTTCGCTGTGCGCCGCCGATTTCCCGGAAGCAGCGTATGAAGCGCTGCGCCTGCGGGTGACGGATCACACGCCGTTCAACCACCTCGGCTGGTTGTGCGCGGCCGAGCAGGCCCTTGGCGCGGATGAGCGTTTGCACACTCTGCTGGGGTGGGAAGCGGACGAATTGCGTCTGTGCCTGCCATTGGTGGCGAGTCGCGAGCGCTTTGCCGGCCTGCCGTTCCGGGTCGTGCATCACTTGGGGTATCCACTGGCCGATCGTTTGGCGCTGTTGTCTTTGCTTGGCCATGAAGACATGCGCAAGGCCTTGCTGTTGATTCACCAACGGCTGCCCCACGCGTTGCTGCAACTCAATGAGTTGTCCGAACCTGCGGGTGAGGAAAGTGCGCTGACCGAATGGATGGCGCGCAGTTCCACCGCTGAACGACGCCTGAGTTGTCGGGTGCCGGTGCATCTGATCAGCGAGGCCGATCATCAGGAAGTCTCCGGCGACCCGCGCTACAAGCTGCGGCGGGCACGCAAGCGGATCGCCGCGTGCGGTGCCGAAGTGCGGCGCATCGTACCCGATGCGTTGAGCATGGGCCCGCTGTTAAAGGTCATCAGCGACGTCGAAGCGGTGAGCTGGAAAGGCGACGAAGGCGTGGGGATTTTCGCTAGCGAACGCAGCAGCCAACTGATCGAGCGCGCCTTCACCGCCCTCGCCGGCCAGGGCCTGGTGCGGGTGGTGACGCTGGAACTGAATGGCCACTGCATCAGTTATCGCCTCGGTCTGCTGGAGCAAGGACGGCTCTACGATTACAACCTCGCCTTCCTGCCGCAATACGCCGATCTGGGCAGCGGCCGGGTGTTGCTGGAGGAATGGATTCGCTGGGGGCTGGACGACAACTGGCGCTGGATCGACGCCTCGCGGGTCAGCCTGGAAAACTCCAGTCATCAACTGCATGAACGCATGACCGGACAACTGGAGCACTGGCGCTGGAGTTTTTATTCCTGGCGGCCGAGTGGTCTGGTGCTCGGCCTGGGCCTGCGCCTGTGGCATCGCCTCAAACCGCACGTACAAGCCTGGCGCGCCCGTCGTACCGAGCCTGCGAAACCCACACCGAAACCTGTCGCGATCACCACGGAGGGCGAACATGCCTCGCCAAGTCATAGTCAACGCTGACGATTTCGGCCTTAGTCCGAACGAAAATTCGGTGATCTTCGCCGCGTTTCAGGCTGGGGTCATCAGTTCTGCCACCGCCATGGCCAACATGCCGGCGTTCGAAGCGGCGTGTGCCATGGCGCGGCATCCGACGTTGCAAGGTCGGGTCGGGCTGCACTTCAACCTGACTTACGGACGACCACTGAGCCTGGGGATTCTGGCGCGTCGCACCTTTTGCGATGACTTCGGCGTGTTTGACCTCAGCCTGCCCCGCCACAGTTTCTGGCTGGGCCGCGAGGATCGCGAGGCGGTACGCGAAGAATTGCAGGCGCAGTGGCAGCGCTGCGTCGATCACGGCATGCGTCCCAGCCACATCGATTCTCACCAGCACGTGCACAACATCTGGCCGATCGGCGAGATCGTCGCGCGGTTTGCCGCGCATCAAGGTGTACCGATTCGGCTGGCGCGCAACCTGGGGCAGAACCTCAATTTGCCCAAACGTGTGTTCAAGGGATTGCTCAATTGGCGTTTGCAGAGTCTGGCCGGCGTTACCGCCGACTATGTGTGCACGCCGATCGACCTGCGCAACGGCAACGCGCCGACCGACGGCGTGCTGGAAATCGTCGCCCACCCGACGCAACTCGGCGCCGATTTCGGTGACGCCTATCTCAACCCGAACGAGTCATTGAGCCTTGTGCTAGAGCAGCGGCTGACGGGCGTTGCGCGGGTTTCCTATAGCGATCTGAACAAGGATTTTCTACGCGGGGCGACGGCACTCGATTGAGTTACACACGTTGAAATACTTTCCAAAGTGGCCCTTTGAAATTAAATGGCCGGCGTGATCTATACCCACAAAAGCACCATCCACCACACCCGGGCTGCGGCCACGGAGGGCATCATGAGCGTGATCGAAAAACTACAAGAGCGCATCCGGCAAAAAGGCTTCGGCCGCACGTTCGGCACGTTGTGGAAACGCTACGTGTTCTTCCATTGGGAACTGTTGTGGATGGAGCGTGACCTGGTCAGCCCGGTACCGCCGCACAAGCTGCGGCCTTACGACGGGCTACGCAAAGTCGATATCACGCCGCAGAATGCCATCGCGTTCACCAAGCATTTTGGTGACCGGGTAGGCACCATGGCGGAACTGGCGGCCGAGGGTCACACCGGGCACATGTACCTCGATAAGGATGACCACGCCGTTGCGTTTATCTGGGGCAGCATCCGCGACTATCACGACCGGCACTATTATGGCTGCACCTTCCCGGTGAAGCCCGGCGAGTTCTTTGAATTCGGTGGTGAGATGACCCGTGCGTATTTCGGCAGCAGCCTGTCGGTGGACGTGCAGGTGGCGCTGTGGGAGGCGATGGCGGCGCAGGGTTGCGACAAGGTGGTGGATGTTTGCGAGACGCACAATATTCCGGCGCTGAAGCTGCATCTGCGCATGGGTTACCACGAGCAGGGCCGCGTGATGCACGTTTACTGCCTGTTCGGGCGCTGGAAGTTTTTCCGCGAAACGCGGTATGAGGGTTCGCGTCTGGAACCGCTGCGCAAACCAGGGCGGCCGGTGGTGAGTGCGGCGGCGCAGGCTTGATTCAACTCTGAAAGGTTGTGGCGGTCATGAGGCCGCCTTCGCGAGCAGGCTCGCTCCTACATTTGAAATGCATTCCCCTGTAGGAGTGAGCCTGCTCGCGATGAGGCCGGTAGCCGCGCTGATTATTTTCAGGCCTTGATGGCGACCAAGGTAAAACACATCGGCAGCTGCGCTTCCTGATTCAAATACCGGTCATACGCCTCTTCCCGATTCGAATGCGCATACTCCCTGAAGTGCGCAATATTCAGCCCTGCCCCGATGGCACCACCGAAAATCGCCCCCAGCGTGTGCACAAACCAATACGACTTCGCCGCCTGCTGTTCAACCTTGCCGACATAGACAATCGGTTCTTCCTGCACAAACGGCTCGGCGCGGAAGTACGAACTCGCGAGGCGATAGGGATCTTCCCCATCCGGGTCGACCATTTCCAGAAACGGGTGGGTTTCGTAGATCACCAGTTTCCCGCCCGGTTTCAGCGTTGAAGCGACATGGCGGAAAAACTCGCCGATGTCCGGCATCCAGTTCAAAACACCAATGGTGATCAGCGCCACATCGAAGCGATTGTGCAAGGACGCTGGCAAATGATGGATATCGCTTTCGATGAACTCGGCTTTGTGCGGTGAACGCTTGTTCAGCTCGCGGGCCTGTTCTAGAAACGCCGCCGATTGATCGACGCCGACCACGCTTCTGGCACCAAGCGCAAACAGCGAGAGACTCTCACGGCCATTGTTGCAGCCCAGTTGAATCACATCCTTGCCATCGACCTCCAGCAACCCGCTCAGGGTCTCATCGAGGCAAGAGAAATCCGCCTGTGCGACTTCGCCGAGCAAGGCCTGCCAATCAGGCGAATCCTGGTGATGGCGGGCGGAATCGTTCCACGCCTGTCGATTGCTTTCGATGGCGGTTTTATTGTTAGGCACTTCCATGGCGCACTCCGGACGATGCTCGTGATTGAGCGGATCCGAGTCTAGATCAGCCCGGCAATTGCGGTTGTTGCAAACTTGTAAGCCAATTCCTGCGGCAACTCCTACATATCAGGGTGTTCTGGCCTACAAATGTCGGCGAATTATCAAAACAGATAAAGGACACGGCTGACTATTCAACTCTGCTCACGTGGATACCCTCACAAAGCGCAGTCATCCGACGCGCACAAAAATGGCTAAGGAGGTTTAACCATGAGCCAGACTTTGACGAATTTCGACGTGATAGCACTGCTGGACAGTGACGAAGCCATCAACGAATACCTGTCTCAGGTTCTTGCAAATGGGGATAACGAAGAGTTTCTTCGCGCAATCGGCTATGTGCTCAAGGCCTGCGCACAACCGGAGCATGTGATCAATCACCCGGTTGTTTGAATGTCGGGCAGCTATAGTTAATAGCCTTGGGGAAAACCGCACTCGCAGGTGCCGCCATGCATATGCTCGATCGGCTGTTGTTGACCGGCTGTCTGCTCGCTGCCACTCAGGCGCAAGCGCTGGACAGCAATTTCAATTATTACGGGCCGAACCAGCCCTTCGCCCACCCTGCCCCGTATTCACTGAGTTCCACGCCGCCCAAGCCTTACGACGATACGGCGCCGCAGGATTTTGTAGTGATCCCGGGTGACCATGAGTTCTACGATTCACAACTGCCGACTGTGGCGGACGCGACGGTGCGGGTGTTTATCCGCACGTACGATGCCGAGCGCGGGATTTATGTGAATGACGAGGTGCTGGATCCGGGTTGTTTGCTGGAGTGTTTGAGTCGGCAGCAGCATTGATCCGGGTTGCTCACAACATCTGCGGCACCACCGATCCCTTGTAGGAGTGAGCCTGCTCGCGATAGCGGTGTGTCAGCAATAAAGAGGTCGACTGACACACCGCTATCGCGAGCAGGCTCACTCCTACAGGGGAAATGCGGTGTGCCTGGGTTACCACTGCCGTTTATCCGGGCGGGCGAGGCCGAGTTTTTCGATGCGGTAGCGCAGCATGTCGCGGCTCAGGCCCAGCAGGCGCGCGGATTTGGTGACGTTCCAGTCGGTCTTGTCGAGCATTTTGCGCACCATGTCGCGCTCGACTTCCGGCAGGTTCATCGATTCGGTGTTGCTCGCCGGACGCGGTTCGTAGTGCATCGGTGCTTCATGAATATGCAGCGGCGGCTCGTCGACCAGGCTCATGCACACGTTGAGCTGATGCGCAGCGATGGTGTCGCTGGGCGCCAGCAACACGGTCTGCTCGAGCATGTTGCGCAGCTCGCGCACATTGCCCGGCCAGGTGTAACTGAGCAGCAGCTCTTCGGCCTGCTGACTGAAATGCAGATTTGGTTTGCCGTAGCGTTTGCCATGACTGGCGAGGAAGTGCCGCGCCAGCAACAGAATATCGTCGCCCCGGGCATACAGGCGTGGCACTTTGATCGAAATGATCCGCAGGCGGAAAAACAGATCACGGCGGAATTTGCCCTGCTGCACCATCTGTTCAAGGTTGCAGTTGGTCGCACTGATCACCCGCAGATTGACTTTGCGCTCCTTCACCGAACCGACCCGGCGAATGGTGCGATCCTCCAGCAACTTCAAAATCTTCGCCTGCAAGAGCAGATCCATCTCGCCAATCTCATCCAGAAACAGCGTGCCACCATCCGCGGCTTCCACCAGACCAACGCGACGATCCTTGGCGTCGGTGAACGCACCTTTCTCATGGCCGAACAGCTCCGACTCGACCAGATTCGATGGAATCGACGCGCAGTTGAATTCAATGAACGGCCCTTTGCTACGCGGACCGTCGAAGTGCAACGCGCGGGCCACCAACTCTTTGCCGGTGCCGGTCTCGCCTTCCACCAAAACCGGCGGTAGATCGGTGTTGGCCATGCGTCGCTCGGCGTCGAGCAACTGGCCGATGGTATTTTTCAGGTACTGCATCGGCGCCGAGTCGCCAATAAGCGCCTGCACCCCAGACTTCTGCGCCTCGCGCTCCTGATAGAACGACAACGTGCGCTCCATCCGTTCGGTGGCCAGGGCCTTGTCGAGCAGCAGTTTGAGTTCCGTCAGCGCCACCGGTTTGGTGACGTAGTGAAAGGCGCCCTCCTTCATCGCCACCACCGCATCTTCGACGTTGCCGTAACCGGTCATCATGATCACTTTGAGATCCGGCGCGCTGATGCGCAGCTTCTGGATCAGGTCGTGACCGCTCATGCCCGGCAGCGAGTTGTCGGTCAGCACAATGTCGGGCATGAAGGTTTCCAGTTGCGCCAACGCGTCTTCGGCCGAATGGCAGACGGTCACCTCGAAGTCCTTGCGCTCCAGGTAGGTCTGAATATTCTCGGCCAGCAGTTCGTCATCCTCGACCAGCAGAATGCTGTGTTCCATATTCCCCTCCCGATGCCACTTTGAAGTTGAGACTGACGCGGGTTCCCTCCTGCTCGCGGCTGGTCAGCACGACCGAACCTTCAAAACGCTCCATGATTCTTTTGACCAACGCCAGACCAACCCCGAGGCCGCCCTGTTTGGTGGTGAAAAACGGTTTGAACACCAACAGTTGCTGCTGCGCGCTCATGCCCTTGCCGGTGTCGCTCACGGTCAGGCGCACGCGGTCGGACTGCGGCGATTCGAATTCGACGCTGAGCACACCGCCCTTGGGCATCGCTTCCAGGGCGTTGGCAAACAGGCTATTGAGGATTTGCGTGAGCAGCACCTTCTGGCTGACGACCGGCGCGCAATTCTGCGCAGTGAAGCGCACTTCGACGTTGCAGCGTTTGATCAATGCTTCGAAGGCGCCAACGGTGTCTTCGACCGCCATCACCAGGTCCACCGCCTCGCCGTCGTCGTTCATCGGCCGCAGCGACACCAGCAACTCGCGCACCCAGCGCGACATGCGATCGACCTGGCTGATGATGTCGCCGATGTTGCGCTGCGCACCGGGGCTGGCGATTTCCTGGGCCAGTTCGGCGCTGGAGCGAATGGTCGCCAGCGGATTACGCAGACTGTGCGCCACCGCCGAAGACATCTCGCCGAGGGCGACAAAGGTTTCATTGCTGATCAACTGTTGCTGCTGGCTCTGCAGCAGTTTCGCCGCGCGGCGGACGATCCAGAACAACGCGAGAAAGATCGCCGCACCACCGAAACAGGTCGCCGCCCAGATCGAGGCGAATCCACGGTCGATGCGGTCGACCAGATCCGCCGGTTCCTTGTAGATCTCGACCATGGCGACGACTTTGCTTTTGTCGGCGTTGAACATCGGGATGTAGTTCTCGATGAACAAATACTTCGGCTCGCGCAGTAACTGCTGCTCGGGTTTCTCATCGTCGATCTTGTGATAACTGGAAGACACCGCGACTTTCATCTCGAACGATTCGTCGAGTTCGTCGTCATCCTCGAATTTGACCCCGATCAGTTCCGGATTGGTCGACCAGATCACCGTGCGATCCAGCGCGTACACCGTGGCCAGGAGAACGTCGGGCAGGTGTTGGACATGGTCGAGGAACTCGGCGCGGGCGGCTGCATGGGCAACGGGATCGACATCGGGAAAGTTGTCGTCCTGGCGCGGGTCGAGCATTTCGCCCATGGTGCGCGCCGGGGTGATACCGGCGTGGCGTATTTCCGCTGCGCCGATGGCCTGAACGAATTGCGCCGTCAGCAACGCATCGCGCTCAACGCTTTCAGTGACGATGAAGCGCGTGGAGATATAGCCAAGGCCCACCGCCACGGCGGCAATGATGAAAAAACTCGCGAGCGAGAACCAGCGCAGCAGATTGAACTGTTCACGCCAGCTCTTGCCCATTGCCGCCGGGGTGTCCGGCGCAGGTGTTTGTTGTGCTTCCAGTCGCTGCATGGGAGTGCCCTGGAGGTTTTGTATCGAGCCAGTTACTGCCATCAGTGTAGGTGGCTCTGACCGCGACACACGGTTCAATGATGCTATTTCGCCGCTACCGCATCTGACTCACCGTCGCGGCTGAATCGCCCGGTTTTACTGGCGTCAATGCACCGTCAGCCACGGCCGGGGTGGACGGTTGTTGACGCTCGGTTTCATCACGGAGGAAATCGATGATCGACTGCGCAGATGCCTCGTCGAGACGCAGGTTGGGCATCGGAATTCGCTCGAACTGTTCGTAGAGTTGCTGGGCAATCGGGTCTTTTTCCGCAAGCAGGCGATCCGGCTCGCGGATCCAGCGATTCAGCCACTTCGGATCACGGTGACGGGTCACGCCGATCAGGTCAGGGCCGATGCTGCGCATGCCAAGGCCCTGGCCATCCATTGGGCCGAGGCTGTGGCAGGAGGCGCAGCGGGTGCGGAACAGTTCTTCGCCATTGCTCGGCGGACGAATGTCCGGGGCGTTGGCGTAGCTTTCCTCGATGCTTGGCTGCTTCCAGTTCTGCAAGGTGTTGGCCAGTTGATCGGCGAGGATCCACGGGTTTTCGAACGGCGAGGCTTTCATCCAGCGCCCGGTGGTCTGGTTGCCGACTATCAGGCTGAGGTTGTGGTCCTTGTTGCGGCCGTTGTCGACGCCTTCGATAAACAGCCCGAGTTTTTTGCGCAGGTCGGTGACGTCTTCGAACTCGCCGGTGAGAAACCTCCAGCCGGGGCCGACTTTGAAGCGCTGCGAATAGGCCTTGAGCACTTCGGGCGTATCACTGAGCGGATCGATGCTGATCGAGTAGAAAAAGATGTCCTGGCCAACCCGATCACCGAGCAGTTTTTGCACCTGGCGCAGGCGCGCGGTTTCCAAGGGGCAGGAATCGCTGCACGAAGTGAAGATGAAGTTGATCACCACCACTTTGTCTTTGATCAGGTCATCGAAGAAATGCACCTGCTGACCGTCCTGATCGGTCAGCAAGGTGTTGGGGAAATAGTCGCCACCCCACGGGGTGGCGGATTCGCTCGCCGCTGGTGGCTCGCCGACGCTGGCCTGATGCGCCAGCAGCACACGGCTGGCGAACACACAGACCACCAGCATCAGCACCAGGTGCATGCCCAGCGCCCGGGAGCGCGGGGTATGCACGGGTTGGCTGTCACCGTGGCGACGGTTCATGGCTTGATCACCACTTGTGGGCCCATACCGTCGCCGCTGCGGAAGGTAGGCAGCGCGGCCGAGTTGACGTAGCGCACACCGTCCCAGCTTGGCAGTGGGGTTGGCATCAGTTGCAGCTGACCGGGTTTCTCCAGGTCCCAACGCAGCAGCATCGAGTT
This sequence comes from Pseudomonas sp. ok266, assembly GCF_900110195.1. NCBI lineage: Bacteria > Pseudomonadati > Pseudomonadota > Gammaproteobacteria > Pseudomonadales > Pseudomonadaceae > Pseudomonas > Pseudomonas sp. ok266. Next base: position 117,052 of record NZ_FOCU01000014.1, read on the forward strand.
GTCCTCATGCTGAGTGTTGTGGCAGTGCTCCATGTAGGTCCCGGCGAACTCGCGGAAGTTGATCGCCATCTCGACGTTGTCCAGACCATCCGCTTCAGAACCAATCCGATAGACATCTTTGCGCGCCCATTTTTCCCATTCCGGCGGTGCCTTGCCGCCGCGACTGAGAATAATGCCCTCCTCGAAGTGCACGTGCACCGGATGGCTCCAGCCCGTGCCGCCAGCCTTGATCTTCCACACCTCCAGCGTACCGAACCCGGTGACACCGGCATCGGTCGGGCCACTGGACAATTGGGTCGAGGCATTGAGTCGGCGTGGGTCCATGTGGAAGCCGAACCCGCCGTCAGTCTTGACCGTCCACGGCGCTTCATCGGTGCCGTCGGAACGGCCGAAGGTGAAGGTGCGGTGGCGAGCCTTGGCCAGCAGGGCTTTGTCGGCGGCGTTGTCGCGATGGAGTTTCAGCGGGATCATCACCAGCCCTTCAGCCTTGCCCGGTTTCGCCGGTTCGTAGGCTGCCGGGTTCATCGCCAGATCCTGACCGGTGTAAGCCTTGACGTTGAGCTGCAAGACCTTGCCCACCGCCGGATCGCCTCTGTCCCATTGCGGGCCTTTGCTGGTCTGCTTGATCACTGCCAGGTATTTTTCCGACAGGATGTCGCCCAACGGAATGACCTCTTTGGGTCCCTTGCCGTCGTCGTGGGCCTGCAGGTTGACGAAAAACAGCTTGTCCCCCGGCTTGATGCCGTTTTTCGAGAAGTTGACGATGATATCGAAGCGCTCGGCGATGCCCTGGGTCGGCAGGATCGCGTTGTGGTTCTGTTTATCGCCATCGGCGTCGAGGTCCATGCTGCCGTCGAACGGCACGCTGTGCTCCATGATGTTGCCGTCGTTGGCGATCATGTGGAACGGCACGCGGCTGTAGGTCACGCCGGAGTTTTTCGGCCCTTGGAACTCGCCGCCGCTGCCTTTGATTTCCCGCACCAACGCCAGTTTGAAGTAGCGCGACACCGAGCCATTGAGGATGCGGAAGCGATAACTGCGCGCACGCACGTCGAGGGCCGGTTTCCACTGCCAGTTGACCAGCACCTGATCACCGAGGAAGCCGTCGGTGTTGAACGGGTTGAACCACAACTGGCCTTCCTGATCCCACGCCTTGTCGGCGAACACCAGATTGACATCGTAGTCACGGTTACCCCATGGCAAGGCGCTGCCACTGGGGAATCGCAGGTTGACGCCGTCGTTCACCGACTCGTTGCCGCGATCCAGCGCGCTGTAGTAGTTCATCATCGCCGCGTTGCCCTTGTAGACGTTCTGCGCGGTGAAATCGAGCATGTGGTCATGGAACCAGTGGGTGCTCATGGTCTCGCGCCAGTCGCCGCGGATCTTGATGGTGCCGTTGTCACAGGTCTTCTTCGCCGGTGCGAGGTCGTTGACCCACAGGGTTTCGCCCGGTGCGCACGGGAACGCCGCGCGCGGGTCTTCGGCCTTGGTGTTGATGCTGTCGTAACCGGCGAGCTGGATCGGCCAGCGATAGTCATAGAACTGCCCCGGAAAGAAGAACGCGTTGGCATAACCGTCGCTTTCTGCCGGCGCGTGACCGTTGTGCTCGTGGGTGCTGATGGTGTGCAGACCGAAACCACGGTTGGCCGACGGATCGATCGGCAAGCCGTTGTAGTGACGCATCATCACCGGTTGGCCGTAGCGCACCATCAACAGTTTCGGCGGCAGCGTGCCGTCGAAGGTCCACACTGCGTTGTGGTTCTGCACCGGCATGGCCGGGTGGAAACGCGGGTCGACGCCTTTCGCAGTACCGTCAGTCAGCGGTACACCCGCGACGTTGTGGTACAAGCCGCCGGGGCCGAATTCGCCCACCGCGTAATGGTGCATTTGCACGCTGTCACGCAGGCCACCATTGAGGCGCGCGCCGGTCTGCGCGGTTTTATAGGCGACCTGTGGGTAGAACTCGTTCCAGCGCTGGTGTGCCCAGCCTTTTCCTGGTGGCCGGCCTTCAGCGGACGAGCCGATGTGGCGATTGAGGAACACTTCGATCTGCGCCTGCCACGGGTTGCGGTCGACCACGTTAGAGAACTGGCTGGGAAACGGCGTCAGCCCCGGTTGGCGCAAAAACGCATCAAGGACGGTGCCGGGTGGCGCGCTGCGGGCGACGTTGTTCGGGTCCTGAGCCGGTGCCGGGCCGATCGCAGCGGGCGGAAACGGCAATGGCGCGGCCGGGGTGGTCGGGTCGAGTTTTTCCGGGCCGAACTCTTCGAACAGGGTCAACTGCTGGGTGAACGGCTGCGCGCCATAGAGCGGGCTCGGCTTGCCGTTGGTGGGGTAGTTGAAACTGGTCTGCACGGCCGGCGGCAGGACGTTCTCCGTGCGTGTCGAGGCACGGGTGCCTTTGACGCCGTCGGGCAAATCGAAGGAGTCTTCGTTGGCCTCGGGCATGGTCAGGATGGCGTTGAGCGCCGTCGGTTCGTCTGCCGGCTCGTCGTAGTACACCGACGGGTCGGAGGTTTCTGGCTGTCGTTCGTCATCGATCGGACTGGCGCGAACGCCGGCCATGGTGCCGAGGGTCAACATCAGAAAGACACTCAGAGGCGTCAGCAGAAAGGTATTGCTTGGGTTACGCGTTGTTCTGTCCATCACCAGCCGCCTCATCAAGGAAGGGGTGATGGTGTTTTGCAACTAGTGCGCCAAGAAATTATTTCCAGTTGTAACAGGGACTTGGAAGGTCTGCGGGTTTCCCCACTCCCCGGTGACCGGGGCTTGACACCCAGTGATGGGGGAAGTTCATAAATTTTTGCGGCGTTTATAAACCTGTGTAGGAGCTGCCGAAGGCTGCGATCTTTTGATCTTGGTTTTTAAGATCAAGATCAATAGATCGCAGCCTTCGGCAGCTCCTACAGGGGGAAGATGTGAATCAGGGGACCAGTTGAAACGCCAGACGAACGGTGGTGCCCTCACCTTCGCGGCTGTCGAGGGTCACGCCGCCGCCGAAGCGCTCCATGATGCGTTTGACCAGCACCAGACCGACCCCGAGGCCGCCAGACTTGGTGGTAAAAAACGGCCGGAACGCCATGGTCCGTTGTTCTTCGTTCATGCCTTTACCCGTGTCACTGAGCACCACGCACACGCCACGGTCATCACTCGGTTCGAGGCTGACAGTCAATGTGCCGCCCTTGTCCATCGCCTCCAGCGCGTTGGCCAGCAGGCTGTTGAGGATCTGCGTCAGTTGTACCGGTTGGCTGAGCACCATCGGCGTGTGTTGCGGATGAAACACCACCTGCACGCCGGCCTTGGCGATCTGCTGTTCAAAAGCGACAAGGCTTTCGTGCAGCGCCGCTACCAGGTTCACCGGTTCCGGGTCATCGTTGAGCGGACGCAGGGACTGCAGCAACTCGCGCACCCATTTCGACATGCGGTCGACCTGGCCGATGATGTCCTTGATGTTCTTTTCTGCCGGGCCGGCGTCGAACTCCAGCGCCAGTTCGGCGCTGGAACGGATCGTCGCCAACGGGTTGCGCAAACTGTGCGCCACCGCAGAAGACATCTCGCCCAGTGCGACAAAGGTTTCATTGGCGATCAGTTGTTTTTGCTGGGCGGCGAGCAGAATCGCCGCGCGCCGGACGATCCAGTACAGGCCCAGGTAAATCAGCCCGCCGCCGAGCGCAGTGGCCAGCCAGATCAGGGCCAGCCCGCGCTCCATGCGCGCGATCAGGTCTTTGGGTTCCTTGTAGATCTCGACCATCGCCGTGACGTTCTTGCCCTCGGCGTCGAACAGCGGAATGTAGTTCTCGATAAAGATGTAATCCGGCGGGATGACGAACTTCTGCTCTTCCCGGGCCTTGTCGACATCGTGGTAACTGGCCGACACCGGAATCTTTTCGTTAAAGGAGCGATCAAGGTCTTCGTCGGCATGGATGCTGGTGCCGATGAGCGCTGGGTTGGTCGACCAGATCACCTGGCGGTCCGGCGCGTAAATGTTGGCGAGAATCACGTCCGGCAGGTGTTCGATGTGGTCGAGAAATTCACCGCGCGCACCTGCCCGGGACTGCGGGTCGACATCGGGAAAATCCTTGTCCTGACGTGGATCGAGCAACTCGCCCATCGTGCGGATGTTGGGAATCGACACGTGGCGCACTTCGGCAGACGCGATGGCCTGGATGAACTGCGCGGTGAGCAAGGCATCGCGCTGCACGCTTTCTTCGATCACGAAACGCGTTGAAACCGCGCCTAGTGCGATGGCCACGGTGCCGATCACGGCCATGCTGATCAGCGAAAACCAGCGCAGCAGGTTGAACGGTTGCTTGCGCGAACCCAAGCGTAGCGTGCCCTCCTCAACCGGAAGCGATTTCGACTGCATGTTCATGGCGGCGACTTCCCGATACGTCCTATAGGGTTATAGCCCACGGGTGGGGGTTTGCCCGGATGCGGGGATATCGACCCGATAAGACCGCCCAAACCACCACAAATCCCTGTGGGAGCGAGCTTGCTCGCGAAGGCGGCAGATCAATCGACATTTTCGTCACAGGAAGTCCGCTTTCGCGAGCAGGCTCACTCCTACAAGGATCTGTGTTCGGCAGGCCATGAGTGTTCATCCCCACCGTCCCCAATCCTGGGGAATGACGCCCTTTCCCCGCTGGCCAAAAACCTGACCCTTCTGCGCGTCAAGCCCTCTACCCCGGCCCTCTCCCGCCCATCCACCACACCTTGGCATGGAAGGTGTACAGGCCCTGTGCAACTGACCCATCCCCAAGGGGCAGGTACTTCGATAGAGGGATTAACTCATGCACCCTTTACTGTCCAAAACCGCGACTGTCCTGGTCGTGAGCGCGTTGGCCCAGGGCATAGCCCAGGCCGCTTTGTTTGCTGTTGACCCGGGTCCGTACACGGTGGCCACTGGCGGTTTCGCCAGTTGGTATCAGGACACCCACGGTCGCACCCTGGATCTGTGCCTGTCCAAAGCACTCAGCTCTCGCGTGCCGAGCACGCCCGGCGCACCTTCGTACATGTGCTCGCTGCTGCCGGCGCCCGGCATATTCGATGACGCCCAACCGCTGGCTTTCCCCAGCAACTTCCCCGACGAGGCGTTCTGGTTTACCGCTGACGGCACGATTGTCGACGCCGCGCGCGGCATCAACCTCTCCTACGGCTCGGCGATCGAAGCCGCGTTCAGTGGCGGTGACCCGGCGGAAGGCGATCAGATCAGCTTTGCGCGGATCCGCATCCGGGTCGATATTCCTACGGCCGGCACCTACGTCATCACCCACCCGTATGGCGTCGAAGTGTTCAACATCGACACGCCCGGCCGCCGCGCGATCAACATGACCCGCGACATCGGCATCGGCACACCGAAAACCTACGACGGCGCGCTCAAGGGTGACGTCGGACCGTTCCTGCGCAGTCTCAACGGGCCCTACACCGAAACCAACCCGGTGACTGGCTCGGCAGAACAGTTTGTCGGTGATCCGAACCTTGAAGAAGCCGTGACCGGCAGCCCGTTCAACACCAACTTCATCCGCATCGAAGGCCCCAATGGTCTGGATCTGCGGACGACGACATTTGCCGTCTCCGGCAAGTTGTCGACGGTAGTTCGACCCACACCAATGATTACCCAGCGCAGCACTTACTCACGCAAGGCGGGGACCAGCGCACCGGTCGCCCAGCAAGACGTGTTCGTCCTCGCCCCACCAGCGCCCGGCACCGTCGCCGTGACCAGTTTCACCCCGGTGCTGAACATGACCGAAGCCAACTCCACCGGTGCCTGGTATGCGCAATCGTCGGCCAACCCGACCGTCCCGAGCGTCCTGCAAGTGACCGCCGACAACCACCTGGCCATCGCCAGCAGCACGCCGACCACCCTGCCCATGACCCTGACCGACCTGGTAGTGATCCAGAGCGCGCAATACAGCCTGAGCTCCGGACAACTCACCGTGGTGGCCTCGACCAGTGACGAAACCTCGCCACCCGTACTCACCGCCACCTCCGGCAGCGGCGCCGCCATCGGTGCGCTGAGCGGCGACGGCGCGCTGAAAAGTCTGGCCACCGGGATCTCGCCGATACCGCCAGCCAAGGTGCGCGTGACGTCGTCCAACGGCGGCAGCGACACCGAAGAAGTGGTCATCGTGCAATGAACGCTCACATGCCCAGATCCGCATCAGGAGGCATCATGAACAAGTGGCCACGCTTTGCGCTCAACGCGCTCGGGCTCGCTCTCTCGCTGACCGGCAGTGCCTATGCGCAACTCGCCGCCGTCGACCCCGGCCCCTACACCTTTGCCACCGGGAAATTCCCGATGTGGTACCAGGACAACAATCTGCTGTCGATGGAGCTCTGCCAGTCGCGCGCCGCCAGCTCGCGAGTAGCGGTCAGCACGCCACCGGCCTACATGTGCACGCTGCTGCCGGAACCGGGCATCTTCGATGACAGCCTGCCGATGGTGTTCCCCGACAACTGGCCGCCGGAAGCCTTCTGGTTTCTCGCCGAAACCACTATTCCCAACAACGGCGCGGGCTATGGCATGGACGCTTATGTCGCGGGGATAGAAGCAGCGTTTTCCTCCGGTAATCCGGTGGACGGCGATCAAATAGCTTTCGCGCGAATTCGCATCCGGGTGAACGTTCCCGTAGCCGGCACATACACCATCACCCACCCGTATGGCGTCGAAACGGTCAACGTCACCACCCCCGGGCGCCGTGCGATCAACATCACCAAGGACATCGGCATCGGCGCGCCGGGCAACTTCAGCGGCGCATTGACCGGTGCCATTGGCCCGTTCCTGCGCAGCGTCAACGGCCCTTACACCGAAGTGAATCCTGACAGCGGCGGTGTCGAAACTTTCGTCGGTGATCCGAACCTCACCGAGGCCGTGACCGGCAGCCCGTTCGACACCAACTTCGTACGCATTGTCGGGCCATCCGCTGCGGGTACGATTCAAACCAGCCTGTTTACCGTCGCCGGCAAAGTGCTCGACAACCGTCAGCAAACCGCTGTCGAACTCGACCGCGCCACCTATCGCCGCACCTCGGCCGGTGTGCGTGCCGAAGTGTTCGCCAAGGCTGACAGCAGCTCGACCCTGTGCTTCCGCGAAACGGTGGCGCTGCTGCCCGGCCCTCCGCCAACGCCTTGCCAGACCAGCCTGACCGGTGACAATACCGGTTTGTTCTTCGGTCAGCGCCTGGGCAACGGCACCCTGCCGTCAGTCATCGTCGTGACCGCGACCAACCCGGCCGGGACCACACGCCCGACATCGGTGTCGAGCAAGCTCACCGACGTGGTGAAAGTGCAGACTGCGCGCTACAACTGGTCCAACAAAACCTTGTTGATCGAAGCGACATCGACCGATGAAGTAGCGATCCCGGACATGGTTGCGCAAGGTTACGGACGTCTATCGAAGTCCGGCACCTTGCAGCGCATCACCGTCGCCGACCTGACTCAGCCACCGGCCACCGTGACGGTGAAATCCGCCGCTGGTGGCAGTGACACCGAGCCGGTTGTCGTGGTCGGCACCGCACCGGACACCGGAGAAAACCAGGCACCGATCGCTAACGCCGACACCGGCAGCACCAGTTTCGGCGTGCCGATCACCCTCAGCCTGTTGACCAACGACAGCGATCCCGACGGCAACAACCCACTGGGCATCACCGCGCTGACCCAACCGGCGGCCGGCCAAGGCACCGTCGCCCTCAGCGGCACCGCCGCCGTGGTCTACACGCCGCCAGCCGTGGTCAACACGCCACTGACCACGACCTTCACCTACAAAGCGCAGGACGCCAAAGGTCTGGCCTCGGCCAACCCGGCCACCGTGACGATCACCGTCGCGCCAAACCGGGCACCGACCGCCGTCGCCGACAGCGTCGCCACGTTGGGCGTTGCGATCCCGATCAACGTACTGGCCAACGACACCGATCCGGAAGGCAACGTACCGCTGGGCGTCGCCAGCCTGACCCAACCGGCCGCCGGCCGTGGCACGGTCAGCACTGACGGCACGGTAATCACCTACACCCCACCGGCCACCGTCACCACGGCGTTCACCACGACCTTCACCTACATCGCCCGGGACAGCTTCGGCGCCCTGTCGACGCCGGCCACGGTCACGGTGCAAGTGTCGCCACGGCCAGCAGCGGAAACCTTCACCGTTACCGCTTCCACAGTGCAGGCACGCTCGGGCGGGCGCTTCAACTGGGACTTCACCGGCACCTCGTCAGTGACCACCGGCAACACCATCACCGTGCAGGTCACCACCCCGACCGGGCTGGTCACCCTCGGCACCACCACCGTACCGGTCACCGGACGCTGGCGGCTGACGCTGAACAACACGACGGTAGTGCCATCGGCCAACCCGACCGCGACGATCCGCTCGTCCCAGGGCACCGTGCGCACGGTCTCGGTGACCACGCTGTAAGCCTGATCCCCAGCCACTTGCGGGTGGCTGGGGCCGACTTCGAACCGGTTAACGCCTGACAGGATGTGAGCCATGAACACGCCGACCGCCGCCCTGCTTTGCCTGCTCCTGCTGTGCAGCACAGTAGGCGTGCGCGCCGACGACCTGATGGACAACGACGACCTGGCCCCGACCAGCAGCGACCTCGGCGAACTGCCCCCACCGGTGGGTCAGCAAGCCCTGATCGACCAACTCGGCCAGGCCAACGTCGCCCTGCTGCAACAGAACGGTCAGTCGCTGCTCGGGCAGATCGTGCAATCGGGCAGCAATCAGGAGGCGTACATCCTGCAACAGGGCAGCGACCTGATGGCGCTGATCAACCAGAACGGTTCCGGCAACGCCGCCTCGATCACTCAGAACGGCAGCCACAACCGCGCGCAGATTTCGCAAAACGGCAACAACAACGACGCCAGCATCGAGCAGGCCGGCGCGGGGCTGCAAAGCGCCGTGACCCAGTCGGGCAACGGCATGAGCGTTTCGGTCAAGCAATATCGCTAAGCACTGCAAATCATCGGAGAGATCATCATGTTCAAACTGACGCCCCTCACCGCCGCCCTCCTGGTCATGATCAGTGCCCAGGCGATGGCCGACGACAGCCTGTCCAACCAAAGCCAGGTCGGTACCGCCAACATCGCCGACGTGAAACAGACCCAGGCACCGTTCAGCACCGCCACCCAGACCCAACTGGGCCAGGGCAACGACGCCGCCGCCGTGCAAGACCACGCCAGCAGCGTGATCACCCAGGACGCGGTCGGCGACTACAACGCCGGCTACGCCGAACAACTTTACGAAGACAACGCCACCATCACCCAACAACAGATCGGCGCCTTCAACACCGCCCACGCCAGCCAGTCGTTGGGCTTCGGTTCACCGAACAGCGCGCTGCAACAGCAGCAAGGCACGGGCAACTTCTCGTTCATCTATCAGGATTCGCAGAACGGCAGCGAAGGCAAAACCTTCCAGTTCGGCGACAGCAACGAAGCCAACATCGAACAACTCTATGAAGGCAGCGGCAACAGTTCAGTGATCACCCAATACGGCACCGCCAACTACGGCACCGCCGAACAGGTCACTCATAACGGCGGCCAGATCGGCATCAACCAGGCCGGCGAAAGCAACTACGCCTACGGCGACCAGCGCAACGGCACCGGCGGCAACATCACCATCAACCAGTTCGGCAACCTCAACGGCAGCGAAATCTGGCAGGACGCGCAACTCGCCAGTCAGGCCACCGTCAACCAATACGGCGACAGCAACGAAACCGTGGTCGACCAAAGCTTCGGCGAAAACAACAGCGCCGCCGTCACCCAGGTCGGCAACAGCAACGCGATCTACGCCGACCAATTCGAATCGGTCAACTCGACACTGGCGCTGTATCAAGTCGGCAATGGCAACGTCCACTACACCTATCAGAGCGGCGACGGCCACACGCTCAGCGCCACCTCGGTGGGCAATGACAACAAGGTCTACGCCAGCAACTGGAAAGGCCCGCAATCGGGTGGACAGTTCGGCAGTAACCAGCGTGCGACCGTCACCCAGGCGGGCAATGGCAACATCGCCAGCTTCACTCAGGATGGCGTCGGCCATGTGATGACCACGCACCAGACCGGGGCTGGCAACAAGACCACGGTCAGTCAGGCGGAGTCGTATAACGAGCTGTATTTTGATCAGAACGGCAGCGACAACATTTTGATCTCGGATCAGCGCGGCACGGGCAACCTGGTGCAGGGTTCTTCGAATGGCACCGGCAACAGTGCTGAGTTTGATCAGTCCGGGTCTGGCAACCAGGCGTATACCGCGCAGTTGTATGGCAGTGACAACATGATCACGGTGAAACAGGCGGACACGATGAACGTGGCGTACGTGACCCAGGGCGGGACGGGGAACATTGCCAATGTCGATCAGAGTGGGGTTACGCAGACGGCGAATATTCAGCAGTTCGGGTCGGCTAACCAGGCGACGGTTTTGCAGCAGTAGGGGTTGGGTGTTGATGGGCCGCGATTCTCTGGTGAGGGGGGTCGCGGTTTTTTTGTGTCCGTAGGACCGATCAACGACACGCGTTGTTTAAAGCCCAGACGCGCCACGTCCTACAGAAAAATGAATGGTTTATGGAAAACCTGCACGTTTTCCTACCACGTCTAGCGGTTGGCCGTCGGAAGCGCAGCGACTAGGATTTTTCGGGACAACCTGAACCCTACGGAGCTCGACCGACGTGCAAATCATCCAGACAACCACGACAACATTCCCCTTACCGAATAGACTTCCAGGCATTGATCCCGGAGGTGCCATGATCGACCCAAAGATGATTGACCCGCTATGCCCAGTCGTCTCGGATCTTGATCCTGAAGAACAGGCTGCGAGCTATGACCGCTGGTTCAGGGCGGAAGTACAAGCGTCTCTCGATGATCCGCGTCCGAATCTTTCGCATGAACAAGTAATGGCCGAGATATATGCCTTGATTAAGGCAAAAGACAATGGTTTCGAGGCCGATTGAGTGGAGGCCCGAAGCACGGGCGAAGCTGGTAACAGTGCTCGAATACATAGTCGAAAGGAATGTTGGAGCAGCCAAAGAGATCTTGAAGGCAGTTGGAAAGGCCATAGCTTATCTTCCTGATCATCCCTATCTCTATCGATCAGGCCGGATCACCGGCACTCGGGAGATCGTCGTAAATTCCAGCTATCTGATCATTTATCGAGTGACAGATCGGATCGAAATCGTGAACGTTCTGCATGCGCGTCAGGAGTATCCGAGACGCGATTCTTTCTAAGCCATTCATCAACAAAAAAAACCGCGCTGCCTTCAGGAGCGCGGTTTTTTTATTGGGTACGATCAATCTTTAGGAACCGGGTCTTCCTAGCGCAACGCCTCACGAGCCTCATGTTTGATTCGCTGTTCCGCCATCAATGCCTTCATCTCTGCCATTACCTGCTCATTCGGAATGCTGGGGCGTGGGTCATTCATTGATTTCTGGACTTTGGCACAGAGCCAATGGTCGTAGCTGGCGGCTTGTTCTTCGCTTTCGAACTCTGGAACGGTTGAGGAAAACAGGGGATCCATGGTGCCTCCGGACTGAGTGTAATCGCGGTTTCTGTTCTTGATCGTTCCCACGCTCTGCGTGGGAACGATCAATCAGCCATCCTTCAACTCGACGTGATCCAGCGCTTGATTCACCGCCAGTTCGCCCAGCATGACGACTTGAGCGATGCCCAATGCTGTCTTGCGTTGTGAAGTTTCCAGCGAGGCGGCGAAGTTGATCAGCATTTCGCTGGCCGAGCCTAGGGTTTCGCTGGCGTTGGCCAGCAGGGATTCGGTGTTGTACCTGGGGTTGGCGAGGTACATGGGTTCCGGCTCGTTGGTGCTGGACATGATGTGAGGTGTGGGGTTGAGGTAGAAGTCGAGGGCACGGTCGGCGGCTTCGTGGAGTTTTTTGCTGTCGACGGAGGCGTAGGGGGATGTGGTGTTGGTGTCTGATTCTGGGGGGTTGGGTGTTGGTTTTTTCATGATTATTTACCCTGTATGACGGTTATAGCTGGCCCCCCATTCGGTTTCCAAGCGAATAGGTGGCAGCTGTACGCAGGTTGGAAACCCGGGACAGAGGCAACCCGGCAGACACAAGGTCTCCCACGCACAGCCGCCATAACAAAGTGCACACAGTGAAGGTGCGCAAGGATACGTTATGAATGGCGCTTGTGCGCTCTGTAGTTACTCGGGTTTCCACGCCCGGTCGCTGAATTGGCAGCGACGAATACAGGCTAGAGACCAGACGTCCGACGGACAACCTGAAAACCTTGTGGGAAGGTTCCGCAAAATCGAAACATCCTTTAAACATCCCGAATTGAAATACGCATGTGTAGGAGCTGCCGAAGGCTGCGATCTTTTGATCTTGATTTTTGATATTCATCTTAAAAAATCAGAGTCAAAAGATCGCAGCCTTCGGCAGCTCCTACAGTGAATGAGAGCAACCGGCGGGAATTGGTCGGCTCATAGATCGCCATCGCTGGCAAGCCAGCTCCCACAAGGATTTGGGTACATCCGCAATAGCTACTGGTGTCTGAGAGATAGCTATCGCGAGCAGGCTCACTCCTACAATTGAATCGCGTGCTGTCAGCAAGAGATTGGGTGGCTGTCAGGCCGCCTTCGCGAGCAAGCTCAGCTCCTACGAAGATCAAAAGCCAAGCACGCCGTGCTTCTCACCACTCAACAGGATGAGCGTTAGCTCGGCTGCAGCTTTTGATCTTGATCCACGGGCGACGTCGGAAGGCTTCGTTCCGGGATTGATCCGGGCGTGGGAGCGCAGCGACCGTTTGGCGCAGCCAAACACAGCGAGAGGAGGTGCAGCGAAGCAAACCGTAGGCGCTGCGCCCGGATCGGTCCCGGAGCGAAGGAACCCCGAGCCCCAGCGAGCGGGCCGCACGTAGGAGCAAGCGTTTTTTGCTTACTTTTTGCTGGGCCGGCATTCCGGCGTTTGAAAAAAAGTGAGTCGCCGTAAGGGCGAAACCCTAGATGGCCATTGCCGCAGGAATGGATATGTACTCAATCAGAAAGAACCCCACCGCCTGACAGAAAGCCTTCGCGAGCAAGCTCGCTCCCACAGGGGAACTGAGTGCAGATGGAAGAGATTTGTTGCCTGTCAGGCCGCCATCGCTGGCAAGTCGAATCGTCGCACCGCAGCTGCGACAGAAAAGCAAAATCAAAACCCACACCGATTGGATGCATTCAGAAAGGATGGGCGGTGCCAGGCAAACGCTTTGCGATAGCGGGGAATTGGATACGGGTAACCCGCGACTTCCTGATGAAGAGGTCGCGGATGTTTATGTGCTGGTGAACACTCAGCTCTTGTTGCTCTTTGTGATAACGAACCACAATCCCGTGTATTCAAGCGTGATCGATGAGTAAGTCAGGTCGCCGACTATCCGCTGGACGCCCACCTTGGAGTTGAAATTCACAATAGACTCATGGAACACGTCCATGACGATTTTCTTGTTTTCCTCCACCGGGATGTCGGGGTTGAGCGCCTCAGTCGTCGCAAGCAAAACAGTCAATATCTGCCGTTGTTCTTCCTCGCTGCCGCTCGGCGAAAAAACCATCAGGGTCACGCCATCTACGTTGGCATCATTCGTATCAATGGTTCCCTGCATCAGCAGATCCTTGCTCAATTGATACAAAAACGTCGGCTGGGCTCCGCCTGTCCGAACTTCAAAGTCGGCGATTTTATAATTTTTATTGTATCGGCCAATGGCAGCGTTGAACGCGTCATGGAATTCGGAAGCGGTCAGCCCCAACGAGGTCGCTGAAGGCGCAGCGTTGCGGTTGGCGCTGGCGGACACCACCTCAGATCTACCGGCATGCTCAATCTGGGTAGAGAGATAGGTCAGAAGAGCGAAGGACAGCGACGTCAGGATTATCCCCGTCAGAAAACTGCTCAACCGGCCGGGAACGTTTCCGGTTTTTTTGTTCCTGTATACCTTCGGCGCTATCAGGCCAACCACCCCATAAACGGCAAACACGACAGTCAGCACAAACACCAGCCCGAACAATATCAGCACTTATTCATTCCTTTTGAATTGCGAAAGTGATGGCATTCTAACGTCACCCCTCCGAAAAAGCCCAATCGTGACGAAGGGAAAGCCACAGTTTGGTTCAGTGTATTCAAACAGAGATTGGTCGGCTTTCACGCCGCTTTCGCGAGCAAGCTCGCTCCCACAGTTTTAATGTGCGTACAACCCAAGCGGCAAAGCCGCCCCACTCAACAGGATGAGCGTTAGCTCGGCTGCAGCTCTTGATCTTGACCCACGGGCGACGTCGGAAGGCTGAGTGGAGGGATTGATCCGGGCGTGGGAGCGCAGCGACCGTTTGGCGCAGCCAAACACAGCGAGAGGAGGTGCAGCGAAGCAAACCGTAGGCGCTGCGCCCGGATCGATCCCGCAGCGAAGGAACCCCGAGCCCCAGCGAGCGGGCCGCACGTAGGAGCAAGCGTTTTTTTGCTTACTTTTTTTAGGCGTTTGTAAAAAAAGTGAGTCGCCGTAAGGGCGAAACCCTAGGTGGCCATTGCCGCAGGAATGGATATGTACTCAATCAGAAAGAACCCCACCGCCTGACAGAAAGCCTTCGCGAGCAAGCTCGCTCCCACAGTTGGAACTGGATACATCTGCCAGAGGTTGGTCGGCTATAAGGCCGCCATCGCTGGCAAGCCAGCTCCCACAAGGATTTGGGTACATCCGCAATAGCAACTGTGTCTGAGAGATAGCTATCGCGAGCAGGCTCACTCCTACAGGTTTAAACCGGTTTCGACCGAGAGAGCCTGGTCGGCTGTCAGGCCGCCAAGCTCAAAGATCCAACAGCTCACTCCGCCTCAGGATCAACCTTGTTCTGAGTCAAATACCGATTCAACACATCATCCTGCCCAGGCACAGAAGCGTCCCCCGCCACCTGCCACAAATGCCGCTCAATCCCCTGCGCCACCATATGCCCCACCGCCGCCTCAATCGCCGACAACACACACAACTGCGCCGGCTCATTCGTCGTATACCCAACCTCCGCCTCAAGCAACTTCTTGAACTCGATAAACTTGAAAATCCCCGCGCTACGCGCCACCGAATAAATCGTCTTGCTGGTCATCACATTCGCCAACACCTGCCCGCTGCGCACATCCACCGCCCGCAAATTCACGGTCACCTGATCCACCCGATACTCACGCTGCAAATCAATCCCCAGATACCGCGCCCCTTCCCCACCGCTACGCACGTTAGTGTCATAAGCGATGATCCCACCCTCGAGCATCATGTTCGCCGCCTGCAACGGTGGCAGCTCACCCTGAATATTCACCGGCGTATTCGGCTTTTTCTGCGACGCGCGAATAATCTTGCGCTCGGTCAACAGGTTCTGCAGCCCTTCCCTTTCCAGCACCACAAACCAGCCACTGGCCTGCATCGCGTCCATCAACATCGACGCCGCACCCTGAGTCACGCTGGTGGAAAACGAACTCGCCGGCGTCGGTTTGTACTGCCCGGTCTGGTCACGGAAGCCGTACACCACCGCCATCAACCGCCCCTTGGGGCGCGGCATCTTCAGCAAGTCGTAATAAGTCGAAGCCCTTGGAGTCAAGGTCGGGGTTTCGGTGTCCTGCTCGGCCGACATCGGCTCACGCAGACTGCACCCTTGTAATGTCGCCAACAGCAGCCCTAACGCGATGATCTTTTTCATGTCCATCACTCCCCGGAACCGTCAGCCCGTCATGGGTTGAGGCCGTTCACCTGAATTTCCGAAACCTCACCGGTCGCTCGATCGGTCACTTCAATGCTCAGTGCCCCGGAGTCGTCGATGACGTTGACGATAAAAGAGTCGGTGGACAGGCTCCCCGTGTTGCCGGTGGAGATGTTGTCCAGCAACTGCCCTAGCAGCCGCGATTGCAATTGACTGGTGAAGCGCTCCAGCGCCGAGGTGCCGGCCACGGTCGAACGGCTCTTGAGATCAGGGTCGTCGTAATCGTTTTGCGCCTGCGCGTTGTTGAGCAGCCAGGTGCCGTTGAGCGGGTTGCCGCCGAACGACGGGTTGACCGGCGTGTAGACCAGTTCAGTGGCCTGGACAGCCGCAACGCTGGCGAGCCCGATCAACAACCCCGAGATCCAGAATCCGCTGCGCCGTGAGAACGTTGTGCTGTTCATAATTCGTCCTTCTCAAGGTCGGTGGTGTCCTGCAACAGAGCCTCCAGCTTGCGCTGGACAACCTGGCGTCGAACCCAGTCGGCGGCCGCGTAGGCCTCGTCCTTCAGTTCCACGGTGTTCGGCGGCAGGAAGCGCCGATAAACCAGGCGTTGCTGATATTCCACGGTCACCAGGCTGCCCCAGCGCGCGTCGGGCCGCTCGCGCACCACCAGGTTGAAATCCATTGGGCTGGTGTCACGCAGGCGTTCACTGAACGAGTAGTAAAAGTCGTGGCCGATGTGCGAGATCGTGTCGTCGACGATGAAGCCCATCATTTCGTCTTCTTCACCGGCGTGGGCGCAGCACGCCACAGCGGTGAGGATCAGCGCGCACCACCATTGGCGAGTCATGGCTGCAACGCCTGCGGCAAATTTGACTGGCCTTTGGCCGGGCCCCCGCTACTAGTGCCAGTGCCCTCAAGAAAGGCTTTTTCAGCCACGAACTGCCAGTCCGAATAACGCTGCATGCCTTCGAAATCCGACCACTGCGACGGGAAGCCCGCCTGCTTCAACGGCAGCTCGGTCGACGGGCTGTTGAGGCCGGTGATGCGTCCATCGAAACCGCGTTGTACTGCCCATTCACCCTGACCGATCGGGTCTGGATAAAGCTGACGCAAATGATGTTTCGCTTCTGGAAAACGTTGATCGTCGAGCAGATCGACCAACTCTTTCGGGTACTGCGCCAACCCCGGCGAACTGCGGTAGTAGCTGCGCAGCGCCTGCGCGTACTGAGTGCCGACCCAGAGCAACTGGCGTTCACGGTCGCGGCGCGAAGCGGTCGACCACAACTCGCCAGCACTGGCCAGGCCCATGCCCATCACCACAATCAGGAACAGCACGCCCAGGTAAGTGAAGCCGCCCTGCTGCGCACGGTTACCACTCGGAATACTGGCTGCCATCACGCGCCCTCCCGGTAGCACCGCTTTTGATATCAGCCACGCCGCCGGCAACGCCGTCCGGTGGCGCGATCAGCACCCACTGGTCTTTGCGTTCGGTGATCGGATCGAGTGGTGCGTTGCGCAGGTAACGTTGTTCGATCAGTTGCTCGATGGAATCCGGATACCGCCCGGTGTCGCCGTAAAAGTGATCCAGCGCCTCGCGCATCGCCGACAGGCTCTGGCGCAAGGTGGTTTCCTTCGACGCTTCGAGGCTGTTGAAGTAGCGCGGCAGCGCGATGGTCATCAGCGTGGCGATGATCGCCATCACCACCATCAGCTCCAGCAAGGTAAAACCTTTTTCCCGGCGCATGAGGTTCACCACTCGCGATAGGCGATGCCGTTGAGGCCCTTGCCCCGGGCGTGGGAGTAGACGTCAAAGACGTCCTCGCCATCGCGCGGGATCTGAGCCGAACTGTCGTAGGCGCGCACGCCCCAACCCCCTTCGTCATCCCGTTTCGCCGGCACCAGCGGATCGCGCGGGATGCGGCGTAAAAAGTAGAACTTGGCGCCCTTCGCACTGCGCACATCGCGCACGCCTTCGACCAGCACTTTCAGGTTCGGCGGGTAGCCGCTGCTGTTCAGCGACTTCTCGATGTACCCGGCATCGAAGGCGCGTTTGTAGGCGTCGATGGCATCGCGAATCTGGTACAGCGCGTTGCGCAATTCCTGCTCCTTGCCACGCCGCACCAGGGTCTCGGTCAGCGGCGCAGCCATGCTCGCCAACAGGCCGATCAGGGCCAGCGTCACCACGACTTCGATCAGGGTGAAACCGCGTTGGGAGGCGTTCATGATCAAGGCTTCTCGACAGTGACGCGGGTGGTGGCCACGGCCGATTCACCGACGGCACGTGGCTGCGCGGCAGGCGACGGCATCACGTAACTCTGCGAACGATCCGGTGCCTGAATGTGCATGCTGGTTTCGGTGCCGGTGGAGAATTCCATGTCCGACGGGCTCTGGTACGGCAGGTTGCGCACGATCCGTGGGGTGATCGACAGCACCAGTTCGGATTTGCCGATGGTGTCTTTGTTGCTGCCGAACAAGCGGCCGAGTCCGGGAATGTCACCGAGGCCGGGAATCTTGTTGCCGGTGGCGCCGTGGTCGTTGCGCACCAGCCCGGCGAGGATCTGGGTTTCGCCGTCGTGCAGACGCAGCGAAGTTTGCGCGTTGCGGGTATCGACCTGCACCGGGATCGTGCCTTGGCGGGTCGGCTCCAGCGGCGTGGCATTACTCACTTCCAGGGCGATCTTGATCGCCACTTCGTTGTTCAGGTGTACGGTGGGGGTCACTTCGAGCTTCAGACCGACATCCAGATAGGTCACGCTTTCGGTGATCACCGGCCCCTGTGTCGACGGCACCGAGGTGGCGCTGATGATCGGCACACGCTGGCCGATGTGGATGCGCGCCTGCTCACGGTTGCTGACGCGAATCACCGGGCTGGCGAGGGTGTTGATGTCGTTGTCCTGCGCGTTGATCTTGGCCTGCGGCGATGGGCCGATGGAGATGCGGTCGGAGTTGATGCCCTTGAGTTGCCCGAGCAGCGTGACCGGCGAACCATCGCTGTTAACCACGCCGAAAGTGCTCGGCCATTGCAGGCCAAGGTCGAGAATGCGCTGGGTGGCGACTTCCATCACCTCCACTTCGAGCACCACTTCCGGGTTGGACTGGTCTTGCGATTGCAGAAGTTTCTCGGCCATGCGCACGGCATCTTCGGTGTCGCGCATGGTCAGGGTATTGAGGCGTTCGTCGACAAACACGTCGCGGGTCTTGAGCATGGTTTTCACCATGTTCAGCGCGGTGTTGGCGTCGATGCTGGTCAAGTAGAAGGTGCGCATTACCAGTTCCTGGTAATCCTTCACTTTCTGCGGCGAGTCCGGGTAGATCAGCAAGGTGTTTTCGTTCACCACTTTCTGGTGCAACTGGTTCTGTTGCAGCAGCAAGGTCACGGCGTCTTCGATGCGCACGTCACGCACGAATATTGTCGCTTTCATGTCCGGGCGCAGGTCTTTGTCGAAGATGAAATTCAGCCCGGCGACTTGCGACAACACTTCAAAAATGGTCTTGAGGTTGGCGTCACGAAATTCCAGAGTCACCGGTCGATCGAGCTTGGTGCGCAGTTGCGGATAAGCAATCACGTTGCGGCTCTGCACCAGGCGAATGTTGCCTTGCAGCTCCAACGCACCTTCATTGGCCGGGTCGAGTTCGAGGATCTGTTTGACCTGACGATCAGCGCCGTAGATGTCGCCGCGACGCAGATCGCCACGGGCCAGCTCGAGTTTTTCGTCCATGCTGCGCAGGTACTCCATCTGCTTCAGGGCATCCTGGGCGCGGCGGTTGTTCGGCTCGATGGTCAGCACGCGCATGTATGCAGTGCGCGCCGAGGTGAAATCGCGACGCGCGCGGTCGGTGTCGCCGGCCGTCAGCAACGCCGTGATCGCCTTGGCCCGGCCGGTGTTGAGCAGCAGGTGCAATTCGGTGTCGCGAGGGTTTTCACGCAGGCCTTCTTCGATCCGCGCCAGCCCCGCCTCGTACTGACCCTGTTCAATCAGGTCGGCGGCTTCCTTATTGGCCACCTGCGCAGTGCTGCACGCGGCCAGCCCGGCACACAGGCCCAGGCTCATCAGCAAACGGGAACGGTTCATTGCGTACTCCCCACAGACAAGGTCTGCGACAAATGCAAAGGCAGGTAAACCAGGCTCAATTCCAGATCGGAAATGCCGGTGATCTTCCAGGTGTCGTCGATCACATCCCCGTTGCGCACGACGTAGATCTTTTCGCCGTTCTGCAAAAACACTTGCAGGTCGCTGCGGTCATGCAGCCGACCGACGAACTGAAACGGCACCGGTGGCAGGCTCGGGGCTTGCACCACTGTGGCCGGGTTGATCGCTTGTTCGGTGACCGTGGCCAGGGTCGGCGCGGCCTTCCAGGATTTCGCCGCGAACAGATCGCCGGCCGGGCTCAGGTCCCTGATCGGCGCGTCTTTGGCCTTGGCGGTGCTGGCCGGCAGCGCGCCCCGGGTTTTCCCCGGCGTGGCGACCGCTACTTCGCTGGAATCGGCGTCTTCACTTGGCGAGAAATACTCCGGCAACCATGCCAGCGCCGCCGCCACGCCGAAGAACGCCAGCCACCCTGTCACGCGCTTGGTATTCATCACGACCTCGACAGGTAAAGGGTCATACGGATCCGGCCATTGAGGTCGGTGTCGCCAATCTTCTTGCGTTGCAATTCGAGGTCTTCCACCACCACTGCCGGCAACTGACCGAGCAAGGCGTGCACGAAGCGGCGCAGTTGCGGGTAGCTGCCGCGCACTGGCAAG
Source organism: Pseudomonas sp. ok266 (assembly GCF_900110195.1). Taxonomy (NCBI): domain Bacteria; kingdom Pseudomonadati; phylum Pseudomonadota; class Gammaproteobacteria; order Pseudomonadales; family Pseudomonadaceae; genus Pseudomonas; species Pseudomonas sp. ok266. The sequence continues at coordinate 137,452 of NZ_FOCU01000014.1, forward strand.
AGGATCTGATAGCGCGCCAGATGGGTTTTCGGGTCGACACCGAGGGCGTACTCACCGCGCGCCAGGGTGATGTGCTCCTGGGCTGCGAGGGCGTAGATGCGGTCGATGGCGACCGTGGCTTGCGGCTGCGCCGGCAGTTTGTTGCGAAAGTCGTCGAGCTGACGCTGCGGCACCACCGGCGGCGCGATGCTGCCGTCTTCAACCTTGGCCAGGTACGCGCTGGCTTCCTGAGTCTGCTGGCTCAAGTGCTGCAACGATTGCCAGCCCGGCAGCAAGCCACCGAGTGCCCAAGCCACGGCGACCAGCAGCAGCGCCAACCCGGCCAGGCCCGGAATGCCGAGGCCTTGCAGGTATTCGTGGACGATCAGTCTAGGGATTCGCATCGCCCATCTCCCAGGTCGCCGACAGGTTGAATTGCACCGGTTGTTCCGGCGATTTGACGACAATTTCGTGGCTCAGCAGCGACACGTCGGACAGCTCGTCGCTGGCTTCCAGCCGTTTGTGGAAATCGAGCATCGCTTGCAGATCCCGAGCTTCAGCGCTGATGCGTACCTGGCCTTTACGGGCATCCGGGGTCAGGCTCAGCAGCGCAACGTCATCGCGGGGCATCGCTTCGAGCATGGCGAACAGCCGTTCCCACGGCCGGCGCAGTTGTTGCGAGACCTTGCGCATCTCGGCGAGGTTCACCGCTTGCTCGCGGATTTGCGCCGGGCTCAGGGTGGACTTGGCGCCGCTGTCACCGGTGAGCTGACGCTGCGTGGTTTGCAGATGACCTTGTTGCTGTTCGGTGTGCGCGTCGAGGTGCTGTTGGACGCCGAAGCACAGCAGCGCCAGCAGCACGCCGCCGCCGAGCAGGCTCCAGCCCAACGGGCCGGAACGTGGCCGTGGCTGAAAATCGAGATTAAGCGCGCGCATGTCAGGCCACCGCCCGGGACATGACGTACAAGCCGTCACGCACGGTCATCGCGTCGTCTTCAAGGGTGCGCAGTTGCACCCCCGCCACGTCCGGATGCGCATCGAGCCGCGCCGGCGCATGCAGATATACATTGAAGGCGCGTTCGCTGGTCGAGGCTTGCAACTGCCGTTCGCGACCGATCAGTGCATTCAACGCGGCATCGCTGTCGCTGCCGCCCACCGAACGCACGCCAGCCCAGCGCCCTTCCCTCGCCAGCAACAACACGCTGCGCTGCGGCTCGGCGACGACGAAGAGGAAGTCGCCGGCATCGAGACTTTTGTCGAAGCGGTTGAACGCCGCCATCAGGTACGGCTGCACCGAGCGCAGGCGCAAACCGCGAGCACTGACCAGCGTGCGCAGGCGTTCGAGCAAGTCTTGCGGCAAGGCGCTGGCGATGCGGTCGTAACCGGCCGGCTCGGCGGACAACACCAGACTCCACGGCTGGGTTGGTGGACCGAACAGGTCTTCGAAACACAGTTGGGCAAAGCCGCGCAGTTCTTCCGGGCTGCTGATCTGCGCGCTCCATGGCACCAGGCAGAAGCGGCTGAAATGCCCGGAGATGACCACGCTCAATTCGGCACCGGCGCGGGCGTGTTCACCGAGCAGGCGATCGAGGGTGTCCAGCGCCACCGCGTAACTCTGGAAGCCTTCGTCGATGTAGCCGACGCTGCCCAGCCACAGGGTGTCGCTACCGCGCCGCTGACCGAGGCCAACACCGCTGGCGCCGAGCACGGCGACAAAACGCTCACGAGATAAATGTGACACGATTGATCTCCTCCAGCGTGGTGCGACCTTGTTCCACCAGCTCCAGCGCCGATTCGCGCAGCAGGCGCAAACCACGGGCACAGGCCAGGGCTTTGATTTGGGTGATCGGTTGGCGCTCGACGATCATCTGGCGCAGTTCGTCGTCGAGGTGCAGCAGTTCGGCAATCGCCGTGCGCCCGCGATAACCGCTGCCCCGGCAGTGTCCGCAGCCCTTGCCGTGGACGAAGTGGTAGTGGTCGACTTTCTGCGGATCGAGGCCCGAGGCGCGCAGTTCTTCATCGCTTGGATTGACCGGTGCGCTGCAACTGGCGCACACCAGCCGGATCAGGCGCTGGGCGAGAATCGCGTTGAGCGCCGAGACCAGGCTGTAGGGGTCGATTTCCATTTGGGTGAAGCGGCCGATCACGTCGAAGACGTTGTTGGCGTGGATGGTGGTGAACACCAAGTGGCCGGTGAGCGCCGACTGAACGGCGATCTGCGCGGTGTCGGGGTCGCGGATCTCACCGACCATGATTTTGTCCGGGTCGTGGCGCAGGATCGAGCGCAAGCCACGGGCGAAGGTCAGGCCTTTTTTCTCGTTGACCGGGATTTGCAGCACCCCCGGCAATTGATATTCAACCGGGTCTTCGATGGTAATGATCTTGTCCACGCCGTGGTTGATCTCGGTGATCATCGCGTACAGCGTGGTGGTTTTACCGCTGCCGGTCGGGCCAGTCACCAGCACCATGCCGTAGGGCTCGGCGGCGAGGCGGCGCAACTGGCGCAGGGTTTCGTCTTCAAAGCCCAGCGCCTGCAATTGCACGCCGCAGACCTTGTCGGCGAGATCCTGTTTGTCGAGCACCCGCAGCACCGCGTCTTCGCCGAAGATGCTCGGCATGATCGACACGCGAAAGTCGATCTGGCGGCCACTGATGCCGATCTTGAAGCGACCGTCTTGCGGCACGCGTTTTTCGCCGATGTCCAGTTCGGCCATGACCTTGACCCGCGAAATCACCTGCTCGGCGAATTCGTTGCCCTGGACTTTGCTGATGTTGTTGAGCACGCCGTCGATGCGGTACTTGATCACCAGGCCATGGCCGGTGGTGCCGAGATGGATGTCGCTGGCGTGCATTTTCAGCGCGTCGTACAGGGTCGAGTTGACCAGTTTCACCACGCTGCTGGCGTCTTCGCTGATGCTGGTCAGCGACAGGCTTTGCAGGGTGTCGATTTCGTGGTGAGTGTCGCCCTGAGCGTTCAGCGATTCGACGGCATGAAAGCTTTCTTCGTGGCGGGCCAGATACGCCTTGAGGTCATCGGCGTGCACCAGGTACAGCGGCGCGCCGTGCAGGCAATCGTCGATCCAGGCCAAGCGCGCCGGGTCGAAGGGGTCGGCAAATACGCCGATGACTTCGTCGTTGTGGCGCAGCAGGATGAATTCACGTTTCAGGCATTGTGCGAGGGTGACCCGGTCGAACACCGGCGTCGCGGCAAACAGGCTGTCGGTGTCGAGCACCGGGTAATGCAGGGTGGCGCCGAGGGTGTGAATGAACGGCATCGGCGCCAGTTCACAGAGTACGCCGAGGGCTTCTAGGACGCGTTCGCCGGAGGTGGCGGCCCGCGCCCGGGCCTGGGCAAGCTGTTCACTGGAAAAACGCTCTGGGGCGCTTTCGGCCGGCAGCGGTTCGACGACAACGGACAGACGTTCCATGGCTTGCTCTCCAACCGGGGCTTAGAGCCCTGTCGGCGCGGCAAACCTTGGCGGCAAGTGCCGGAACGTCTGTTCGCGCCATTACTCCCCGGTGAGCATTTGATCGTCGTCCGGTGCCATGGCGTGCAACTGTCGTCGCCGATCCGCCAACACCCAACTGCCATCGTACAACTGCAACGGGAAGCTCTCGGTCCTGCTCTGGCGTCGTTCGACAAAGCCCTCGGAAGGGCTCGCACCGGGTTTCGCTTCACGCTTGATGCCCAGAAGGTCGCAGACCGCCCGCGCCAGTTCCGCCAAGGGAAACGGTTTGAACAGGATGTGGCTGACCCCCAGTTGCCGCGCCCGCTCACAGACTTCAGCGGTCGGGTGACCCGTTATCAGCACAAAATGGCACGTCCTGTTCTGGCGGACCGCGTCGAGCACCTCAAAGCCTTCCATATCGGGCAAGCGGTAATCGAACACCAGCACGTCGGGGGCAAAGGTTCCGGCCAAACCGATAGCCGTCGCTCCGTCATGTGCAATCGCGACGTCCAGCCCCTGCGCCGACAGATAATCCTGAAGGTTCTGTGCAAGCAGCTGTTCGTCTTCGACAACCAGTACTTTGTTAACCAAGGTCGACTCCTTGAAACAGCAGGTCCGATGACCCCGCCCTGAGAGTGCGCCTTACCAGGGGTAACGCACACTTCATGCCAGGCTGAGCGCCGGTAATTTTATGTCTTCATGTCCTTGAATTTAATGACAATGCCCGCTCGTCCTGGTACCCCGTTCCCCAGAAACGGGGAAGCACCTGAATGGGCATCGAAGCCATTCCCCACTATTGGGGGGGAACCTTCAGTCGTCGTCAATTCGTTCGATCCTGTTCTGCACCCGTAATTGCGCGAGCACCTGACGACGAGCCTGGGTCTGTTGCTGTCGGGCGAGCTCTGCCCTGACTGTATCCAGCCCCTGTAAATCTGGGACATCGGCGGCCTCCAAGTGGTTCGGCAAATAAATCACATGCCAGCCAAACGGTGAACGCAGTGGTTGGCTGGCAAAACTCGCCCCGCTGACAATCGAGGCGCGCATTTGCATCAAGCGTAGACGCGCTTGAGCCACTGTGGCTGCATCTGCTTGCACGGGCACGCGGATCAACAGGTGACGGGGTTGCAAGGTATTGGCGCGGATCAGTTCGGCGAACATCTGCTGCGCCGCCAGTTCGCGGCGGGTGTACTCGGTGAAGGAGGCCTCATCGAAACCGGCGTCCTGCAAGCGCCGGACGAATTTTTCCGCGCCGCCGATGGCCATGCGGGTTTGCTCGATCTGCTGACGCAGCGCTTGCTCGTCGATCTGCCGGCCACGTTTCTGCGATTCCTGCCACAGCAATTCTTTGTCGATCAGCATTTGCAGCGCCGCCTGGCGCAGTTCCTTGTAGGCCTTGGGGCTGCGAATACTCGTCACCGCGCGGCCCTGATCTTCCAGGTATTCGGCGAAGAAGCGCTCGAAGCGAAACCCGGAAATCTCCGTGCCGTTGACCCGTGCCACGGCCGGCTCGTTATTCGCCCACGCCAGCGGCAGCCAGCAAGTCAGCAGCAAGATCAGCGTTGTGAGTTTCATGATCGGGCCCTCCGTTCAGGGGCTGGCAACCATCGGTTTATAGGGTGCGACCAGATAGAAACGTTGATCGGGCAAATCCACGGTAACCACATGCGCGCCGCTCAAGCCCAGCCGTCGACCGGGACCGAAACTCAGGCGCGGGGTCAGGCCGGTGTCGAAGTCGTGCAGGCCTTCCAGCGCCGCCACCAGTTTCTCGCGGCTGGCGTCGCGGCCGGCCTGCTTCATGCCTTCGCTGAGCAGCAACATCGAGGCATAGGCGCCGACTTGCAGCACCGCGTGCTGGGCGCCGAGTCCTTGGCCTTCACGCAGTAACGTCAGGGCCATGCGCCCAGCCTGGGTCCAATCGCTGGGCACGAACGGATAGGCGAGAAACACCCGCCGGGTGAATCCGTCGGGGACTTGCAGCAGATCACCCGCCACCTGACTAGAGGCGGCAAACAGGTAAGGCACTTGCCCGGCGCTTTGCAGCCGCGTCGCCAGACGACTGAAGCCGCCGCCAGTGCCCAGATAAAACACCGAACGCGAACCCAGCGGCAGCGCATCCGCCGCCGGGTCGTAGGCTTGCAGATGGACTTTCTGCCAGCCGTGATCCTGCAAGTACTGGCCGAGGTTTTGCGCGGCTTGCGTCTGGATCGGGTCATCGGGATAAGCAATCAGTGTCGGCCCTTGCAGCACGCGCAAACTGGCCGTGGCGTAATCGGCCAGCGCGATCAACTGCTCACGCAGGCCTGGTAACGGCTCGAATATCTGCGGACTGGCCTGCAGGGTGCCGAGGATCGACATCGGCCCGATCAGCGGCATACCGGCCTGTTCCAGGCGAGCCCCCAGTTCGCTGTCGAGAGCCGGTGCCAGCGGTGCGATCAGGGCGAACACCTGCTCCTGCTCGATCAACTGCTGCAAGGCTTGCTCGGCACTGGCGCGGTCCGGGCCGGGATCGATCACCGTCAAGCGCAACTGCCGGCCGTGAATGCCACCGGCCTGATTGATCCGCGCGACACTGCCGTTGAGCACCGCCGCAACGGTCATGCCCTCCTCGGCCAACGGCCCTTGGCTGGGCAGCAAGGTGCCCAGATGCAAGGTCTCGGCATCGAGGCCAGGGTCGCGTTCGTCGGCGAGGCGTTTGAGATAGGCGGTGAGGTTGCGCTGATCCTTCATCGACAGCAGAAAGCGCGGCATGCTCGGGTCGAGACGGTTGTGGCCGGGGTCTCGGCCCTGCTCAATGGCCGTGGCCAGAGTGCTTTCGCTGTAGGCCGGATAGCTGCGGCCGTTGACCTGTTGCTGGCCATACGTGCTGGTCAGTCGCGCCCAGTTCAATTCGGGGGGACGCACGCCACCTTCAGGTCGGCCGAGGCCATCGGCGCCATGGCAATTGGCGCACGGCAGGCTGGTCGCCGGCAGCAACACATCCGCCGCGCCGACCCGCGCCATGATCGCTTCGCCACTGGCCGACAAGCCTTGGCGGTACAAGCGTTTTCCCGCCGCCTCTTCGGGTGTCAGCGGCGCAGCGCTCGTGCCAAGGCTGACGCCGGCGAGCAGGACCATGGCGAGGACGCGGTAGCGTTTCATGGCGCGGACTCAGCGGCCGGCCACGGGCATTGTCAGCAACTGCAAGCGCTGGGCAATGGCGGCAGCCGGGGCGTCAGGACGGATTTTGCTCCAGCGTTTATTGGCGACATCGCCGACGATCAACTGCGTGGAGTGTTGCTCTGGCGTCGGTACGATCTGGCCGATGCGACTCAGCACCAAGTCCATCTGCGCCTTGTCGCCGGTGAGAAAAAGCCAATGAGGGTCATCGGAACCCTGCTTCAAGGTGTAAGCCTTGAGCACCGCCGGCGTGTCGCGCAGCGGGTCACTGGTAAGGGAAATGAAGGTGATGTCTTGCGCCTTGTCGCCCAACAGCTCGCGGACTTCCTTGAGCTTTTGCGTGATCAGCGGGCAGGCGTCATTGCAACTGGTGAAGATCACGTTAAGCAGGACGATGCGGTTTTGCAGCGCATCGCTGTAGAAGCGCAGGGTCGCGCCGTTCTGATCCTGTAAAGGCGTGTCGGTGAACCAGGTTTTCGCGTCGTGGGTACCTTTGGCCGGCGCGGCGGCCACAGCGGCTGGCGGCTCAGAGACGTGGTCTTCGTGAGCAAACGCGACGTTACCAAGAATCCAGAAGCACACGGTCAGGGCGATCCAGTCGAGCAGTCTCATGGCTGTTGCTCCATGGCGATGGCTGTGTGTTTGGCGTGGGTGCGCAGGCCGCTGAGTTTTTCCACTTCCTTGGCCAACAGTGCTGGATCGGTGAAGCCGTAATAGCGCATCCAGTGACGATTGTTGCCGTCGCCGACGAGGATCAACGGTTGGTGATTCTTGAAGTCGCCGCTGAAACTGCCGAGGCCCTTGAGGGTTTCATTGATCGACTGCGGCGAGCCGGTCAGCCAGCTCCAGCCCGGCCCGCGCTGGAAGGTGCGGGCATAATCCTGCAGGCGTTTCGGGTCGTCGCGCTGCGGGTCGATGCTGATCGACACCAGTTGCACTTCGTTGCCGACCCGCGCACCGAGCTGTTTCTGCACCTTGCCCATGATCGACGAGACCACCGGACACACCGTGGTGCAACTGGTGTAGATGAAGCTCATGACGACGATTTTGCCCTGCACCAGGTCTTGTTCCAGGCGTACGGTTTTGCCGTTCTGGTCGAGCAGCGGCACGTTGGCGAATTTCACCTGGGCGTGTTCCTGAGTGCTGCTGGCCGGGGCTTTGTGCCCAGCGTGTTCGTCTGCCGAGTGAGCGTTGGCGTATTGGATGCCAAGGCTCAACAGGCACAGGGTCAGCAGGCCACTGGATGCAAATCGGTTCATGTCGAAACTCCTCTTCAACGGGCTTGGCCGGGGGCTACCCGAACACTGGCAAAGGTCTTGTCATCGAAACCGGCGCCCAAAGAGGCCGCACGCACATGCAGATACCAAGCGCCGCTGCGGTCGAGGGTGATCGGCGCTTCGTACACGCCGTCGGCGACTTCCAGCGCCGCCACTTCGCGGGGATGCGAGGTGGGCGCGAGGTAGTAGCGCAATTGCACGTCTTTCACGCCGCTGCGCTGGGTTTTGTCTTTGCCCTGCACGATGCGGAAACGCACGACGTAGGGGTCGTTGAGCGCCACGGCAGTCTTGTCGAGGAGGAACTCGACTTTCGGTGCGCCGAAGTGTTTTACCAGGGCGCCATTGGTTTCGATCTGCGCGGTAAAGCAGTGAATGATGTTCGGTTGATTGAGCAGGAACGCCACGTCAAAGCGCCCCGCCGCCGGCAGCTTCACCCGCGCGCTGTACAGTCCCGGCGAGATTTCGCGCAAGCTGCGATCGATGACCATGGCGGCGCGGGCGATCTGGCCACGGTTGGGGTAGCCGGACATCGGCGCGTTCATGCCTTCGGCGTAGAAGTAGGTGGTGTTGTCGACCGGGTTGACCACGAACACCGCGTTGTCGTCGCGCGACACCGCCAGGCTTGAGGCCAGTGGCAAATCCCCGGCCAGACGCGGCGCTTGCGGGCCGGCTTCGAACCCCTGGCTGATCGGCTGGCGGCCTTCGCCTAAAGAAGACAGGTTGATCATGGTGACTTTCGGTGAAGCGAGTCCGCGGATGTAGGCGTAGGCCTGGGTGAACACCACTTGGTAGGGTTCGGCGCTGACGTCGAGGTCGTGAATGGCGCTGTTGGTCGCGGCGTCGATGATGCTGGCGCGGTTTTCCACGGTGTTGAGCACCACGCCGAAGCGGCCGTCGGCGCTGAAACCCATGGGGCCGAGGCCTTGTTGCAGTTTGATCACCCGGCGGATGGCGTGCGTGTTGGCGTCGATCACGGTCACCGTGCCGTCCTTGCCATCGGCCACATACACCGCGCCGGACAGCGCGGAATAGGCGACTGACAGCGGATGCGAGCCGGTTTTGATCTGCTCGACGATGGTCAGGCTGGCGATGTCGACCACGCTGACGGTGCCGTCGTCACGGTTGCTGACGAAGGCGAAGCGGCTGTCCTTGCTGAAGCTGATTTCGTGGTGGCCGCGCCCGGTCTGCAAGTATTTGAGGGGTTTGAGGCTTTGGCTGTCGATCACTGTGACGCCGGAGTCTTCGGTTTTGCTGGCGTTGTTGCCGACCCAGAGCAGACGTTCATCCGGTTGCAGCGCCAGGCGCACCGGTTGGCTGCCGGCTTTGATCGAATCGAGAACCTTGAATTGTTCGCTGTCGATGACGGCCACTTCGCCGGCCGTCGGCATGGAAACGAACACACGTTTGTTGTCTTTGGGCGTGACCCAGTCCATCGGCGGTTGCTTGAGTTCGATTCGCGCGAGCGTGCTGGTGATGCCGCCGACCGACACCGACGGATCGACCACAGCGATGCTCGCGTCGCGGTTCATCACCAGCAGGAAATAGCTGTTGAGGTCGAGCAACGGCCGCGCACCGATGTTGGATTTGAGAAACACCCCGACCCGGGCCTTGCAGCTCTGGTCGCGGCCCTGGGCCTGATCGGCGGCGAGGGTTTGCGGATCGACCCAGGCCCCCGGCGCTACCCCGGACAACGGCTGGCCGGAGGCGCTGTCAGTGACGCGAAACTGCACATCGGCGAATTCACCTTCACGCAGTTTGCCGTCAGCGGCCAATGGCTTGAGGTTGAAATCCACCGCCACGCCGTCGCGGTTCAGCGTCTGACCCGCACCGGTTTGTGCCAGCGCAATCTCACTCAGCGTCAGCAACGCACCGGCCATGGCCAGCGTGCAAATACCGATGATGTTGATGATCCTGTTCATCTAACTCTCCCCTACCTCTTCACCTGGCAAAACACCGCCCCCCATGTGGGAGCGAGCCTGCTCGCGAAAGCGTCTTCAGCCTCACCCTCACAAACCGAGTTGCCCCCATTCGCGAGCAAGCTCGCTCCCACAAGGGATTTGCGTACATCCACTTCCTCACTGCCAACCACTGTCCCCTGTGGGAGCGAGCTTGCTCGCGAAAGCGGTCTGTCAGCCAACACACCTGTTGCATGTGCCGCCCTCTTCGCGAGCAGGCTCGCTCCCACAGGGATTTGCATCCACCGGGGCATTGCCGCTCTGCTACTGCCCCTGCGGCGCCGGTTCCGGTTCGTTGGTCACGCGCAGCAGTCCCCATAACCCGGAGGTGTTGCCGTAGGCGGCGTAATCGCGGAACAGATAATCCCCCGGGATCGCATTGCTGCCACCAGCGCTCGGGATCATGAAGCTGAAGTGCGCGGCCGGCAGGACGCTTTCGTGGGCGCCGATGTACATCGACATCGGGTTGTAGCCGAAGCGCACTGAGCCGACGCCCGGCGACCCCATCGGATAACCCCCGGTATCGCTCTTCTCGGCCTGGAACGGATTGACCGACCAGACGTGCCCATCGAGCTGGAACGTGGTGCCACGACTGCCACCGCTCGGCATCAAAATATGCGTGCGGAACGGTTGCCCGGGTTTGGCATACAGCACCGGCGTCTGCGGATCACCGCCCACCAACGCGTTGCTGTAGGCCATGTGCGCATTACTCATGTCGCCGTAACCCGCGCCATCGGCATGCCCGAACGGTGCGTCCGGAGCGAGGCCGAAGCGGTACCACAGCGGTTCGGTCTTGTAGTTGATCGCCATGCTCGAGTTGTCCTGCGGATCGGTCGGCACGCCGAAGCCTTCGGCGGCAATCCCTTCCACTGGCCGGCCATTGGCCCAACGGGTGTTCAACGCCTTGTGCCAGACCATCGCAAAGTCGCGGTAGCTGGTTTGCCCAGGCGCGGTGACCGTGGCGTTGACCTTGCGCGCATCGTCGACCCAGGTCGCGCCGATCGGCAGGATGCTCATCGCTCCGCCAAGACCTTTTTGCGGCTGCTTGATCACGTCCGCCGGGGTGATGTTCAAGCCGCCGAACTCCACCGCTGTGGCGTTGATGTTGTCGACGCTGCGGCCCAGTTGAGTTACCGGTTTGCCTTCACGCTCCAGGTGCCCGGCGTAGTACTGATAGGTACGGGTCGGGTACGCGCCGCTGTTGCCGACACGCGGTGGCACGGTCTGAATCGGGTTGGCGCCGACATTGGCGCCGTCGGATTTGGTGATGTCGTACGCCAGCAACTGCGCGTGCAGGCCGACGTGGCTGGACGGCCGCATCAGGTTGTTGCTGAAGGTGGTCGAGCCCAGACCGCTGTTGCGATCACGCTTGACCATACCTTGCATCACCGCGGTTTGCGTCAAGTCGGGCATCACGCTCGGCAGACGGTTTTCCAGAGTGATGTTGATGCAATCCCCCGCGGCTGCACGCAGCACCAACGGCTCGACCGGAATGCCGGGTTTCAGCTTGCCACTCACCGGATCGAGATCGGATTTACGCACATAGAGAATCGCGGTTGGGTCATGCAACGGCCCGCTCTGCCCGCCGATGGTGATGGTTTCGCCATCCTCCGGATCGGTCACCGTGACCTGCGGAATGCTCACCGTGCGCGAGTTCAGCACCAGGGTGCCACCCGCCGGATTCAGCGGCCCGCCGACATGTTGACCAAGCCCTTCGGGATCGCCGATGGTCAGGCCCAGCGCATTGCCGAGAATGTCGTTGGCCAGCGCCGCGACCACTTCGTAGTTGCGCTGCACCGTAGGCCGGGTGCCAATGCCGTTAGGGTTGGCGCCATAGCGCGGGCAACTGCCCTCGAACGCCACGGTGTTGCGCATGCCCGCCGGATTCGGGTTGTTGGGGATGGCGAACAGGTCGGCGCGTTTGGCGGTGTAGTTGCGCATCACGCCCCAGATACCGCTCCAGTAGCCTTCGATCGAAGCGTCCATCGAGTACAGATAATCACCCGTGGTCGCCGCCGAACTGGACAACATCGACACCGGCGCAATGAAGCCCATCTGCTCGGAGATGCCGATCATCTGCGACGCGCGCCAGCCGGAGTTGGAGCTGTTGCCGAAACCGGAACCGCTCTGCAGCCATTTCACACCGTGCAGGGTGACGTTGTGCTCTTCCTCATGGCCGCCGGCATGCACCCGCAACCGCACGTTGTCGCCGGTATAGGTGCGCAGCATCGGCGTGAACGGATCGCCCGGCTCGGCGCCGCCCTTGTTGATGTGCGGTGGAAACAGCGTGGTACCGCCGGTGGGTCCGGTCGCCGAAGTGAGCAGATTCGGCGCCAGATTCATCGCCGGAATGGCGCGGTCGGTACGGCTTTGCATGGCGAACGACAGATCACCGCCGAGGCCGTCAGCCTGCATGCCGCGTTTGCCATCCGGGCCGACCTTGTTCGGGTCGTACACGCGCAGGGCCAGCGGTTCGTTGCGATAGTTGACGACGAACATGCCCGGATCATCCACCGAGATCGCCTGCGGACATGGCCGGCTCGGGCAGCCCGGCACCTGACCGCCCTGCACTTCCAGCACGCCTTCTAGCAAGTTGCTGGCGTTGTTGCGTACTGGCGGGTTGATCGCGTAACGGAAGCTGTCGGCGGTGGCCGGGAACGCCTGCGCGTTGGGCACACCGTTAGGGCCAGCCCCCACATAGACGCCAGCTTCATAGGCGTGCTGGAAGTCGCTGTATTCGAGGAAGAACTCGCGGAAGCTGTCGTTCTTGCCGTCGCCATCGAGGTCGCCGGTGTTGATCACCGCCTGCCATGAGGTCGGCCCACCATCCTGGCGCGCGCCGCTGTACAACGGCTCGCCGGTTTCGGCGTGGAACCAGGTGGAACCGGCCGGCTCGGCAAGCACAGTCGCGTACAGTCCAATCTGCTGATGCGTCGATGGGCCTAAGTGGTCGTGGGTGAAGATGGTGCCGAGGCCGCGATCGACGCCTTTGGCGTTGACCACCGGATCGACGAACCAGCGCTGCATCGCCGTGCGCGCACCCAGCCAGTCGGCGCGACCATACTGGCCGAAAAATGGGTGGTTCCTGGCTATCGGGCAGGCCTGGGTGCCGTCACGTGGATCGGTGCCGGCGCACTGGTTGAACTCGCGGATCGCATGAATGCGTTCCTGCACGGCGCCGGGTGAGAGCACGCCGTCCTCGTAGTTCCAGCCGTTGGAGGAGCCGTCCGCCGAGGTCAGATCCCACTTCGGCAAGTGAATGTGCTGGCCGATTACGTCGGTCGGCGTGCGCACCTGATAGTCGTCCATCTCATAGGTGGCCGGGACCAGGTTGGTTTGCTGGTATTGCACGCAATCGAAAGTGTTCATGCGCATCACCAGCGGCTCTGGTGGACGTTGCTTGGTGATCACCGGCCAGGCGTCTTCCCACAGCGCGAGAATGCGCGCCTGCGGAAAGTGATAACCGACTTTGTTGTACACCGCGTCGAACTGAATGTTGGCGGCTTTGTAGATCCGTGGGCGGTCGGCGGTGAAGCTCGAGGCGCCGACAAAGGACATGCCGTCGATGCGCTCACCGCTGGCGAACTCGCCGCTGCCGGCGTTGCTGGTCAGGCGTTTTTGCCGATCGTCCATGCACGGCTCGTAGTACGGCGCGCCGGCCATCGGCAAGGCACCGTTGGTGCGGAACGCCTTGGCCACCACTTGATTGCCGGGCAGCAAGGCGTAGCTTGGGTGATCTTTTTTCGCGTGGAAAGCCATCGCGGCCTGTTCGACTTCAGTGCCTTCTTCCGGCAGGTAAATCGGCTTGGCACGGCTGACTTCCTTGGAGAAGTCCAGCGAAGTGGTCACGGTGTGCGCTTCGCCGCCGGCCGCGACGCCATCCAGTGCGTGACGCTGCAAGCCGCCATTCCATCCGCCGGACTGCGCCGGGTCGAGATTGGCCCACAGTGCCTTGCCGCTGGCCTTCAAAGACTGCGCGGTGGCCGCGTCGAGCATGTCCAGCGGCGGCGTTGGCGGACGTTGGCCGACCGAGCTTTCCATGCCGCCGATCCAGAACGGATAGCCAGGGTTTTTCAGGCTGCCGTCGGCATTGCGATTGGCTTCGCTGCGATCGACCAGCGCCAGCGAACCGATGGCTTGACCAGCGGCATTGCCGCCATGGTGCTCACCGTCGTCATCGCCCTCTTCTTCGTCATCGTCGTGATCATTTTCGGCGACCAGGGTTTCGCCGATCTTCGGCACGACCACGACTTTGCCCGGCATTGGCGCCATGGCTTTGCCTGGAAGCGGCACGATGGCCGGAATCGGCGTACCGGCGACGATTTCGCCATCGGGCAAGGCCCGTGCACCCGCCGCCGGTTTGCCACTGCGCAAGGCAAACGGTTCGCTGTGATAGCCGTCGGCGCCCTGCTGCGAAACATCGAGTCGCGTGCCTTCTTCGAACACGTCGTGCACCCGCCACATGGCCCACATGCCTTGGGCGAAGTGCGGATAGAAATGGCAGTGATAGATCGCATCACCGGCCACGCGGTTGCGGTTGCCCGAGCCACCGTTGGCAATTTCATAGGTATAACCGGCACCCGGGCCGATACCCTGGGCGTCGACGTAATCGGAGTTGTCGTCGTTGGGGTTGAACAGCCACTGATGGCCGTGCAGGTGGAAGATGTGTTGCTCGTGGCCATTGTGGGTGTTGCGGAATTTGACGAAGTCACCGATGTAGCTGTGGTTGACGTTCGACGGCTCCGACGGATACAGAGCCATGGTGGCTTTCACGCCGATCTGATCGGCGCGCGGTGTCTGGCCGGGGGCGATGTTCTCAAGCCCGGTGTTGGCCGGCACATCCACCAGCATCGCTACATCGCCGACGGTGTGCGAGCTGAGGAAGAACTCTTCGTAAGCGCACGACAGGCAGTCGTGCATCGGCCCCACGCCCAAGCGGTTGGCGACCACTTCGGCGCCCATACCGCCGGAGCCGTAGTTGATCATGAACGAGTCGCGTGTCGGCTCCAGCACATGGGCCATCACCGGGTCGGCCCAGTACGCTGGGAACGCTTGGGTGGCGGCGGTTTCGTCCTGGAATTGCGAAGCGAAATCGCGGAACGCTTCGAGGCGGTTGGGAATTGCCGGGTTGCGTTTGCCCATCGATTCCAGCGGGTAGGTGCTCGACGGAAAACTGCCATCGGCGTTGCTGCCCATGACAATCGCATCGCTTTCGCTGGAGATGATTTCATTGCCGTCGACCATGCCGATGATCGGCGTACCGGCCTTGCCTTCGCGCAACCACGGTTCGCGCTGCGGGTAGCGCGCCTGGTAATCGACGATCGGTTGGCCGGTGGGTGCGCGGCCGGTGGTGGCCAGGCGCATTTCTTCTTCGGTGAGGGTATTGCGATAAGTGCGACCGCCCTTGGGCAGCACGACGACCTGGCCGAACAGACCATTGGCAACGTTGCCGGCCGCGCCCTCGCCACCAAACGTCGCGCCTCGGCTGCTGACGGCAAACGCGCCCTCACGTTCGGCGAACAAGGTGTAGGAACGGCTGGAGCCCGGAGGCACCAGGCTGTTGGCGTTACGCCCGGTGAACGAAGAGATGTCATCAATGCTGTTCACCGCTTGCAGGCCGTTGACCTGGAAACCGACGTGACGATCCGCCACCTGCTCATCGACTTTGAAGGCTTCGGCGCCGTTGGCGTTTTCCGCGCCCTCTTCTTCGCCCTGGTTTTCAAAGTGCTTGTTCGGGTTGGCCTGATAGTCGAGCATGTTCTGCAGATTGATCGTCAGGCAATCGCCGGCGGCCACACGCAATACCAATGGCCGAGGGCGCTTGTCCGGACGCAGCGAGACTTTGCCCGGCACTGCGGCGCCGCCGTAAGCCAGCGACTGCTCATGTTCATCGACCACGTCGCGGCGCAGGGCGAACATCATGCCGTTGATGTTCTGCGCACCGAGGCGGTTGAACATCAGCGGTTGATCGAAGGCGACGACGTTGGCCACCAGGTTGCGCTCGCAACGCACGGCTGCACCGGCCAGCTCGACGCTGAGCATCGAGGCCAGAATCACCAGCCAATTCAACAGAGACGGAGCGTGATGAATGCCAACCATGATCAGTAACCTCGTAGTGGGTGCTCTTGGGAACACTTCTCGACAAATGCCTCGGAGCAATCCGCGTGCCACAAAAAATTTCATTACCGTTCAATCAGTTACCGCAACCATTTGAGGATCCGGGGGATATTCCCCACCGGTTTTCCCCACTTTTCGGGCCTCTGCGGTTTGCCCCCGAATGTGGGGAAAACCGGGTTGGGTCACAACGGCGCATCCATGGCCAGGCCCTGCAGACGCCGGTACTGACGCAATACGTTCGGTACATAACGCTGGGTTTCGGCAAACGGCGGAATCACCCGGCCACGGCTGAGCACCGCGTCGGGCCCGGCGTTATAGGCCGCCACGGCGAGAGCAATGTCGTTGTCGAACAAGGTCATCAGGCGTTTGAGATATTTCGCCCCGCCCTGGATGTTGGCCTTGGGGTCGTAGACGTCGGTCACACCCAGTTCGCGCGCGGTGTCGGGCATCAACTGCATGAGTCCGCCTGCGCCTTTGGCTGAGGTCGCACCGGGGTTGTAGTGGGATTCGGCGTTGATCACCGCGTGCAGCAGCGCTTCGGGTAATTGATTGACTTTGGCGGCTGCCGAGACCAGTTCCGCGTAGGGCTGGTTGGCGATCATTTGTGGCTGTTGATCGAGGCTGGCCACAGGCATTTCAGCCTCGTGGATCACCCGTTCGTAGGTGCGTCCGGGCCGGTGAACGTTGGACAGGACATAGCTGCCCTTGGCGTCCACGGAGATGAATACGTCGGCTTGCGCGGCGCCGCTGAGCAGCACACATCCGAGCAATCCGCTGGCGAGAAATTTCATGTCGGGCCTCCCCGGATCGACCCCGATAAATTGGGGGAAATGCCCCAATGGCCGATCACGTTTGAGCCATACGCAAGCACTGTGCCGACTCTTGAAATGCCCGATTTACAAGGGTTTCAGCCAATCAGCCGGTTTTCAGTGAGGCTGAGCATGGCAATTGCATAGGCCCTTCAGGCGACACGGCTGCCACTTACGGGAGGTCATCATGAAGCTGCAATTTCGTCCGCGTGGCCAACGCGGTTTTACCCTGCTCGAATTGCTCGTGGTGCTGGTGGTGCTCGGCCTGTTGGCCGGGATCGTCGCGCCGAAATACTTCGCCCAACTCGGTCGCTCCGAAGTGAAAGTGGCCAAGGCGCAGATCGAAGGGCTGAGCAAAGCG
Source organism: Pseudomonas sp. ok266 (assembly GCF_900110195.1). Taxonomy (NCBI): domain Bacteria; kingdom Pseudomonadati; phylum Pseudomonadota; class Gammaproteobacteria; order Pseudomonadales; family Pseudomonadaceae; genus Pseudomonas; species Pseudomonas sp. ok266. The sequence continues at coordinate 154,555 of NZ_FOCU01000014.1, forward strand.
CTGGATATCTACCGACTGGAAGTCGGCCACTACCCGTCCACCGAACAGGGCCTGCAGGCCTTGGTCACCGCACCGAGTGACGAAGCGAAATGGACCGGCCCGTACTTGCAGAAAAAGCTCCCGCAGGATCCGTGGGGACGTAATTACACCTACCGCTATCCCGGCGAAAACAGCGAGTACGACTTGCTCTCGATGGGCAAGGACGGCCAGCCCGGCGGTGAAGGTGAAAACGCTGAAGTGACCAACTGGCAGTAAACGGAGCGCGGCCCATGCGATTTCATTTGAAAGCGGTCGGCAAGGCGGGCGTGGTGTCCTTGAGCGTCGAGGCGGCGGGTGACAGCGACGCACGGCGGATCGCCGAGGATCAGGGCTTGCGTGTGCTCAGCTCGCACGCCGACAAGCATTGGCGCTCACTGAAACTGCGCCAGCGCGAGACCTTCAACCTGGTGTTATTCAGCCAGGAATTGACCACCCTGCTCAACGCCGGCCTACCGTTGATCGATGCGCTGGAAAGCCTCGCCGAAAAAGAAACAGCGCCAGCTGCCCGGAAAACCTTGAGTGAGCTGGTGCGCCTGCTTTATGAGGGCAAATCCTTCTCGCAGGCGTTGGGCCAGTTGTCGGCGGTGTTCCCGCCGTTGTACGTGGCGCTGGTACAGTCCAGCGAGAAGACCGGCGCGGTCGGCGATGCATTGGGCCGTTACGTCAGTTACCGGCAGCGCATGGACGAGGTGCGGCAGAAGATCATCAGTGCCTCGATCTACCCAATGCTGCTGCTGATCGTCGGTGGTGGCGTGGTGTTGTTCTTGATGGGTTACGTGGTGCCACGCTTCAGTCTGGTGTTTGAAGGCTTGGGCAATAACCTGCCGTGGCTGTCGCAGGTGCTGATGAGCAGCGGCATGTTTTTGCATGCGCATCAGGCTGAGTTTTTTGGCGGGCTGGCGGCGCTGGTCATTGCCCTCGCCGTCCTGCAGAAGCAACCGGCGTTTCGCCGTGGGCTGGATCGGCTGGTGGAGAAACTGCCAGCCGTGCATCAACGGATTTTCATGTATGAGCTGGCGCGGTTTTATCGTTCGCTGGGGATTCTGCTGCAAGGCGGAATTCCGCTGGTGACCGCCATGAGCATGGTGCGTGGCTTGCTCACCGTTGCCTCGCGGGTACGCCTGGATCAGGCCTGCGAGCGGGTGCGCGAGGGGCAGTCATTGTCCACCGCGCTGGAGCTCAATCACCTGGTGACACCGGTGTCCCTGCGCCTACTGCGCGCCGGCGAACAGTCCGGCAACCTCGGGCAGATGATGGAACGCAGCGCCGACTTCTACGACGAGGAAATCAGCCGCTGGCTGGAGTGGTTCGTTAAATTGTTCGAGCCGCTGCTGATGACCTTCATCGGCCTGCTGATCGGGGTCATCGTGATCCTGATGTACATCCCGATTTTCGAACTGGCTTCAAGTATTCACTGACCCCCGGGAACGGGTCCGGTCCCTGCAACAATGCACTTTTACGTTCCCAACAAAACCACAAAGACGGAGAACGATATGCACATTCAAAAGCTCGTGCTCGCAATGGCCATCGGCGCAGTTCTGTCAGCGTCTACGGTGCTGATTCCGGACAGTTTGTCCGGGGTATCCAGTGCTCATGCCAAGGATGGTGGGAGTGGTGGTGGAGGCAGTGGTGGCGGTAGCGGAGGGGGCGGCGGCGGAAATGGTGGGGGCGGAGGTGGAGGAAGTGGCGGGGGCGGGGGCGGTCACGGTGGCAACGGTGGTGGCAGCGGTGGAGGTGGCAGCGGTGGAAATGGTGGGGGCGGAAGTGGCGGCGGAGGCAGTCACGGCGGTGGCGGCAACAGTGGCAGTGGTGGTGGCGGTGGCAACAGTGGCCACAGCGGCAGCGACCACGGCTCGGGACACTCGGGCGACAGCGCCTCATCCGGCCGCAACGGCGCCCATGCTGAAGCGGGAGATGACCATGGCGTCCACCGCGCTGGAGAAGTCGGCGATGACCACGGGGTCCACCGCGCTGGTGAAGTCGGTGATGATCGTGGCGTCCACGCTGCGGCTGAAGCCGGCGATGATCGCGGCGTACATGTCGGCGGCGAGCCGGGCGATGACAAGCGCGCCAACTGATTTTTAGAAACACCACAAAACCTGTGGGAGCGAGCTTGCTCGCGAATGCTGAGGGTCAGCCAATGATGTTTTGACTGACACACCGCTTTCGCGAGCAAGCTCGCTCCCACAGGGTTTTGTGGCGTGCGCAGATTTCACAGACGACCTTTATCAAATGTGGGAGCGAGCTTGCTCGCGAATGCTGAGGGTCAGCCAATGATGTTTTAACTGACACACCGCCATCGCGAGCAGGCTCACTCCTACAGTTTGATCTGCGTATAAATCAGAGGGCGACGTGGCTCTCGTTCAAGCGTTCACGCAAAAACTCGACCAGCGCCTGCACCGGCCTTGAGGCCTGACGATGCTGCGGATACACCGCCGATAACGTCAGCGGCTCGGGGCGCAAGTCATCCAGCACCGGCACCAACCGGCCATCCTTCAGCGCCGCGCCGACAATGAACGTCGGCAAATAGGTAATCCCCATCCCCTGCACTGCGGCATCCCTGAGCAACTCGCCGTTGTTAACGCGCATGCGCCCGGTGACATTCACCAACAACGGCTTACCCTGCCCCGCGTTAAAGCGCCATTGCACCGAACGCCCATGGCCATAAGGCAGGCAGTCATGGCTGTGCAGGTCTTCCGGCTTGAGCGGCGTGCCGCGCTCGGCGAGGTACGCCGGGCTGGCGCAGTACACGCGCTCGATCGACGCGATGCGCCGGGCAATCAGCGTCGAGTCTTCCAGAACGCCAATGCGCAACGCCAGATCGTAGCCCTCACCGAGCAAATCCACCGGCCGATCACTCAGATCGACCTCTACCGTAACCTCACGATAGCGCTGCAAGAACAGCGGCAGCAGACAGCCCAGATGTGCCACGGCAAACGACAGCGGCGCGCTCAAGCGAATCGTCCCGCGTGGTTCGGCGGTTTGCCCGGCGATGCCCTGCTCCACTTGCTCGACTTCACCCAACAGGCGCAACGCCGACTCGTAATAACTCTGCCCCAGCGGCGTCACGTCCAGACGCCGAGTCGAGCGGTTCAACAACCGCACGCCGAGACGCTCTTCCAACTGCATCAAGCGTCGGCTGACGAACTGCTTGGACAGGCCCAGTTGATCGGCCGCAGAGGTGAAGCTGCCGGAGTCCATGACCTGGCAAAAAATACGCATGTCTTCGAACGGGTTCATTGTCACTCTCTGGTAGACAGTTAAACGCTTTATAGCCGCTTTTTCACTTTTGAGCAGCCCATTAATCTGTGCTCACGGTGTTGCTGAGGCCCTGAAGCCCAGCGCCACAGCAGCCCGCAACCCAGGCATAAAAAATCAAAAACATTCAAAAGGATTTCCACCATGAACATCGTCAAGAAAACCCTCACCGCTTCCCTCCTCGCCCTGTCCATCGGCAACGCTTTCGCCGCCGAAACCAGCGGTGTCGAACACAACACCCAAGCCTTCCTCAACGCCCTCGCCGCCGGTGGTGGCAAACCGCTGGAGCAACTGAGCCCGAAAGACGCCCGTGCGGTGCTGACCGGCGCGCAGGCTTCGGTGAAGGTGGACTTGTCCGGTGTTGAAGTCAGTGACAAAGCGATCAAGGTCGATGGCCAGACCCTCAACCTGAAAGTGGTGCGGCCGGCCAAAGTCAAAGGCGAGTTGCCGGTGTTCATGTTCTTCCACGGTGGCGGCTGGGTGCTCGGCGATTTCCCGACCCACCAACGCTTGATTCGTGACTTGGTGGTGGGTTCTGGCGCGGTTGCGGTGTACGTCGACTACACGCCGTCGCCGGAAGCCCAGTACCCGACCGCGATCAACCAGGCCTACGCCGCGACGAAATGGGTGGCTGAGCACGGCAAGGAGATCGGTGTCGACGGTAAGCGCCTGGCCGTGGCCGGCAACAGCGTCGGCGGCAACATGGCGGCGGTCGTGGCGTTGATGGCCAAGGAGCAGAAAGCCCCGGCGCTGCGCTTCCAACTGCTGATGTGGCCGGTGACCAACGCGCAGTTCGACGACGGTTCGTACCAGCAATTTGCTGAGGGCCACTTCCTCACCAAAGGCATGATGCAGTGGTTCTGGGACAACTACACCACCAACCCGGCCGAGCGTGCGCAGATCCATGCCTCGCCGCTGAATGCCAGCGCCGAACAGCTCAAGGGCTTGCCTGCGGCACTGGTGCAGACTGCCGAGTTCGATGTGCTGCGTGACGAAGGCGAAGGCTATGCGCGGCACCTGGATGCGGCGGGTGTAGCGGTGACCTCGGTGCGCTACAACGGGATGATTCATGACTTTGGTTTGCTCAATCCGCTGAGTCAGATTCCGGAAGTGAAAGCGGCGGTGCGTCAGGCGGCGGCTGAGCTGAAGACTCATCTGAATCCTTAACAGCAAAAGATTGCAGCCTGCGGCAGCGCCTACATTGGAATACGTTCTTCTGTAGGCGCTGCCGCAGGCTGCGATCTTTTTATTGGCAGACACTGCGGAGCACCGGCCATGACCTTTTTCTACACTCACCTGCTGTCCTGGAGCGCTGCCCTGCTGCTGCTCGACGCGGTGCTCTGGCACTTCTCGCCCTTCAGCCATCGCGCCCCGAGAGTCGGAGTGCGCCTGGTGTTGTTTCTGGCGTTCACGGCGCTGGTGATCAACGCCGGCGTCAGTCCGTTGCAAGCACCACAATTCACCGATGACCGCGTGGCGCAACTGGGTGCGACGGCACTGGGAATTCTCTGGTGGCTGTACGCCGCGCGGGTGCTGACCGAAGTCATCGGCCTGGCGCTGATGCGCCGCATCGGCCACAGCGGTCGTTTGCTGCAGGACGTGATCGGCGCCCTGGTGTTTCTGGTCGCCACCGTCGCCGCAGCCGGTTACGTGTTGGAATTGCCGGTAAAAGGACTGCTGGCAACCTCGGGCGTGGTGGCCATCGTTGTCGGTCTGGCGCTGCAAAGCACCTTGGCCGATGTGTTTTCCGGGATCGTGCTCAACACCACCAAGCCGTATCAGGTGGATGATTTCGTGGTGATCGACGGCGTCGAAGGCAAGGTCTTCGACATCGACTGGCGCGCCACGCACTTGCTGACCAGCGCCGGGACCATGGCGGTGGTGCCGAACTCGGTCGCGGCCAAGGCGAAGATCGTCAATCTCAGCCGCCCGAACAACATGCATGGCGTGTCGATCAGCATTCAGGTGCCGAATCACATCCGCCCGCGGCGGGTACTCGATGCGCTTGATCGCACTTTGCAGGGCAGCAGTTCGCTGTTGCTGACGCCAGCGCCGAAAGCCGTGCTGAAAGAGGCCGGCGAAACCATGTCGGAGTACGTCGCCAGCGGGTTCATCGCCGAGCTCGGCAAGAAAAGCGAAGTACGCAATCAACTGTTCGACCTCGCCCACCGGCATCTGGAAGCGGCAGGGATTTCGCGGCATCCGGATGGCGTGATCGAACCCTCGACCCGCGCCCGTGCGTTGCTCGATGAAGTGAAAATCTTCCGCTCGCTGAGCAGTGATGAGCGCGATCGTCTGGCGGAATCGATGATTGCCCAGCAGTACACGGCGGGCCAGGTGGTGCTGGATCTGGACGAGGTTCCGGACAGTCTGTTCGTGATTGCCACCGGGGTGGTCAGTGCGACGGTGCCGGACGGCGACAGCCAGGTCGAGGCTGGGCGGATGGGGCCGAGTGAGGTCATGGGTGAACAGAGCATTCTGGCGGATACGCCGTCGCAGGCGACGTTCACGGCGTTGACGTCGAGCATCATTTATCGACTCGACAAGAACCTCACTCGCCAGTGCATGGAGCAGCGCACGGAGGTGGGTCAGGCGTTGAATAAATTGCAGGCGGTGCGTCAGCAGAACAGTCGCCTCGCGTTGATGGCTAAACCGGTGGCGGTGAGGAAAGGTGGTTTTCTCGGTTGGTTGCAGAAGCGTTGAAGCGGCAAGATCAAGATCAAAAGCCTCCCCCTCACCCCAACCCTCCCGAAACGTCGGACCGCCCCCAAGGGGGCGAGGGGGAAAGGGAGTCGATCTCCGGGCATTTCAAGACCTGAGTTCGGCTCGGTATTGCACGTCGGCGTACCTCGCAAGAACCCCTCGGTCAGTCCCCTCTCCCTCCGGGAGAGGGTTAGGCGGGCGGCGTTCCGATGAGGGGCTCTTCAAGATCAGCCGATTACTTGGCCGTGAACTTGGTATAGCTGTTGATCAAATTGCGATAGTTAGGCAGACGCTCCGACAGCAAATGCGCCAAACCTTCCATGTCGTTGCGCCAGTCACCCTGCAGCTCGCACGCCACCGAGAACCAGTTCAGCAGGTGGGCACCCGCTGCCGACATCCGCGCCCACGCCGCCTGCTGCACGGTGGTGTTGAAGGTGCCGGACGAGTCAGTCACCACAAACACTTCGTAGCCTTCAGCAATCGCCGACAGGGTCGGGAACGCCACGCAAACGTCAGTCACCACACCGGCGATGATCAGTTGCTTGCGACCGGTGGCCTTGATCGCTTTGACGAAATCTTCGTTGTCCCACGCATTGATCTGGCCCGGGCGCTGAATGAATGGCGCATCCGGGAACTGCTCGCGCAACTCAGGCACGATCGGGCCGTTCGGGCCTGCGTCGAAACTGGTGGTGAGGATGGTCGGCAGCTTGAAGAACTTGGCGATGTCGCCTAGCGCCAGCACGTTGTTCTTGAATTCGTTCGGAGTGAAATCCTGGACCAGCGAGATCAGACCGGTCTGGTGATCGACCAGCAATACAACCGCGTCATCTTTGTTCAGACGTGTGTAAGGAACGCTCATGGGAAAACTCCTGATGGACGGATGGATGGATGAAGCGTGAAGCGCCGACCGGACGGCCGGCGCTTCAGGGAAAATCAGAAAGCGAAGCAGGAACAGCCAAACGCGCCCCAGAAACCGGCGAAATCGCTGACCGGTGCGTTCGACATCCGCGCCTTTTCATGGCTGTGGGTGTGCACTGCACACGGCCCGCTGCACTGGTGAACCTGCGCCTGCAATGGCGAATTTGGCCGCCAGTGGCCTGGGACTTTGGCCACCGGCGACCAGTCCGGCAGCACTGGAATCGAGCGTGGGCCGAGGTCTTCGAAGTCGCCGGCCGCGTAGACAATCTTGCCGCCGACCACGGTCATGACCGATTCGATCCACTTGATCGCTTCTTCTTCAACATGGAAGAAGTCCGCGCTCAGCGCCGCCAGATCCGCCAGTTGCCCGACCTTGATCTGGCCTTTCTTGCCCTGCTCCGAGGAGAACCAGGCGCTGCCGTGGGTGAACAGTTCCAGCGCGGTGGCGCGCGGCAGACCTTCTTCGTACAAGGCCAGCCCGCCGACGGTGCGACCGCTGACCATCCAGTACAGCGACGTCCACGGGTTGTAACTGGAAACGCGCGTGGCATCGGTGCCGGCGCCGACCGGAACACCTTCGGCGAGCATGCGTTTGATCGGTGGTGTCGCCTCGGCGGCTTGTTTGCCGTAACGGTCGACAAAGTATTCGCCCTGGAACGCCATGCGATCCTGAATCGCAATGCCGCCGCCCAGTGCTTTCACCCGTTCGATGTTTTGCGGGGTGATGGTTTCAGCGTGGTCGAAGAACCACGGCAGACCGTTGAACGGAATGTCGCGATTGACCTTCTCGAACACGTCGAGCATGCGGCTGATCGACTCGTTGTAGGTCGCGTGCAAACGGAACGGCCAGCGCTGTTCGACCAAGTGGCGCACCACCGGCTCCAACTCCTCCTCCATTGTCTGCGGCAGGTCCGGGCGCGGTTCGAGGAAGTCTTCGAAATCGGCTGCCGAGAACACCAGCATTTCCCCGGCGCCGTTATGGCGCAGGAAGTCGTCGCCCTGGTGCAACTTGACGCTGCCGGTCCAGTTCTGGAAATCGCTCAGCTCTTCTTTCGGTTTCTGGGTGAACAGGTTGTAGGCGATGCGCACGGTCAACTGGTCGTCTTTGGCCAGTTGTTCGATCACCTGATAATCGTCCGGGTAGTTCTGGAAACCGCCGCCGGCATCGATCGCGCTGGTCAGGCCGAGGCGATTGAGTTCGCGCATGAACTGGCGGGTCGAGTTGACCTGATATTCCAGCGGCAGCTTCGGCCCCTTGGCCAGCGTCGAGTAGAGGATCATCGCGTTAGGCCGCGCGACCAGCATGCCGGTCGGGTTGCCGTTGGCATCGCGAACGATCTCGCCACCCGGCGGGTTCGGCGTGTCGCGGGTGTAGCCGGCCACGCGCAGGGCGGCGCGATTGAGTAGCGCACGGTCATACAGGTGCAGGATGAACACTGGTGTGTCCGGCGCGGCCTGGTTGATTTCTTCGAGGGTCGGCATGCGTTTTTCAGCGAACTGGAATTCGTTCCAGCCACCGACCACGCGCACCCATTGCGGGGTTGGCGTGCGGTCAGCCTGATCCTTGAGCATGCGCAGCGCGTCGGCCAGCGACGGCACGCCTTCCCAGCGCAGTTCGAGGTTGTAGTTCAAACCGCCACGGATCAAGTGCAAGTGCGAGTCATTGAGGCCGGGAATAACGCAGCGGCCATGCATATCGACCACTTGCGTGTTCGGCCCGCGCAGGGCCATGGCCTGGTTGTCGTTGCCAACGACCACGAAGCGGCCGTCGGTGATGGCCACGGCACTGGCCAGCGGTTTGGTGCGGTCTACGGTATGAAACTGGCCATTGAATAAAATCAGATCGGCGCTCATCGCAGTTCCTCAAGCAAAGTGAAAAGGAGCAAACCCCGCGCGCTCAGCGTGGCGAGGTCTCTTGGGAATCGAGGTGTTCATGGGCTTGGCTGGCTTCGAGCCACGGCGTAAACAAACGGGTTACCGGCGGCATCACCACGTAGACCACCGACAGAACGATGGTCAGGGTGATCAGGAACGTGGCCACCACGTAGTTGGAAAGAATCGGATGCAGCGCCAGCAGCGGTCCCCAGATCAGCGGCACGAGCAAGGTGTGCGGCAGAATCACCAGCAGCGTGACGACCGCTTGCTTCCAGCGCGGCGGCGGCGAAGCGGCATCGGCCAGTGGTGTAAACCAGAACTCCTTGATCGGCGCGACTTCAGTCTGATCGCCGTCAGCCAGCATCGGCGCCGCTTCGGCGACCAGTGCCTGACGCTGCGGCGACTCCAGCCACCCCTGCATCGCTTCAGTGGAGCTGAAACGCAGCACGCAAGTGTAGAAATCGAGACGCCCGCGCTTGCCGCGCACCACGTCCACGCCCAAATGGCCTTCACGCTGGCTCGCGACGCGGACGATATTGCGCAGCCAGGCCTCATACGCTGACTCGAAACCGGCCTTGACCCGGTGCTTGATGATCAGCGTGACCGTCTCATCGGCCCCCGGCGTTTGTGGATCGAGGACTTCAGGCATAACGCAGCACTCCGGGCAAACGAACAGGAATCACCAGCCGTCCCGGCCCGGCGATCAACACAGTGGTAAACAGGATCAACAGCAACCAGCCGAACTGCCCTTCAGCCACACTCCATTGCGGATGCACGACCAGCAGTGCCACCAGCAGCACAAAGAGAATAGGCAAGCACGCCAATCGCGCCAGCACCCCGGCGACGATCAGTACTGGACAGAGGACTTCGGCGAAGATCGCCAGGATCAGGGTGAGGTGGGCACCGAGGTGGAACGGGTCTTCGATCAGTTGCAGTTGCGCGGTGAAATCCAGCAGCTTGGGCAAGCCGTGGACCCAGAGCAGAAACAACCCGCCGCTGACCCGCAGGAACAGCAAACCGATGTCGCGTGCCCGTTCATCTGTTGAGGCATTCATGACCCGACCCTTGAAATGTCATTGACTGGAATCATGCCAATGATGGTCGGGAGGAAATTGGATAGATGTGCTCAGTTCTGCGACATTCCAAAATTCTTGGAGGACCGCAAATCCCTGTGGGAGCGAGCTTGCTCGCGAAAGCGGCGTGCCATTCAAAGTATTTATAACTGACCCGACGCCTTCGCGAGCAAGCTCGCTCCCACAGGGAATGGGTTCAGGCCGGTGGTTCGAGGTTATCCAGCACCCGATTCACCGCCAGTTCACCGAGCATGATCAACTGCGCAATCCCCAACAACGCCCGGCGCTGCGGCGCGGGCAACAGGTGGGCGACGTCCTGGGCAATGGTCTTGGCCGAGGCGAGTGTTTCGCTGGCGTCAGTCAGCAGTTCTTCGGCTTTGGTGTCGGCGGTTCCGCGAGTTCTGCGTGGCGGTGGCGTGGAGCCGGGTGGAAGGAGGTAGTGGTCGAGGTGGCGACCGTATGCAGGTTAGCGAACCGGTAAAAAGGCAACCCGGTAGACCCGAAGGTCTCCCGCATACAGCCGCCATAGCGAAGTGCAGACGATAGCCTGCTACGAAGCATGGAGCGCTGATGCACTTTTTTTGGTCCGAGTCGCTAAACCCGATCGCTGAGTTTTCAGCGACCACCAAACGATAGAGACCCGACCACAAGCGCACAAGCCGGCGGATTCTGGCGTAGCTGTAGGCAAAGGCGCAAGGTTGCGTAGCCTGAAAGAGTGTCTGATGGTGTTGCTTAAACGGCGATGTTTAAACCACCAACAACTCAGGGATCACGCCTTCCCAATGTGGGAGCGAGCTTGCTCGCGAAAGCGGTGTGTCATTCGAAGTATTTATCGACTGATACGACGCCTTCGCGAGCAAGCTCGCTCCCACAGGGATCAGTGCTGTATTTGAGATTGGCGTAGGGATTCAGCTAGCCGGGATATTCAGCGGCGCCGCCATGAACTGACTGATCCGCGAGCGCAGCCATTTCTCCGCCGGATCGTTGTCATGCACCCCGCTCCAGGCCATCGACAATTGCGCCGCATCGATCGGAAACGGTGGATCTTCGGCGCGCAGCGCACACCCTTCCACCAACGCGCAGGCGGCGTAATCCGGCACAGTGGCGATCATCTCGGTGCCGGCGAGCAAGGCGCGCAGGCCGCTGAATTGCGGCACGCCCAACACCACGCGGCGGGTACGACCGACCTTGGCCAGGTCCATGTCGATATTGCCGCTCAGGTCGCCGGAGAACGACACCATCGCGTGCGGGCGCTCGCAGTATTCGTCGAGGGTCAGCGGCCCGGGACGGTCGTCGCCGCGCAGGACTTTGCAGGGAATGTCGCGCAATGTCTTGCGCTTGGCGTTGGCCGGCAGATCGGTGGTGTAGCTGACGCCCACTGAGATTTCCCCAGAGGCCAACAGTGCCGGCATCAACAAGTAATTGGCGCGGCGCACGACCACGACAATCCCCGGCGCCTCTTGCTGAAGCTGACGCAACAACGGTGGAAACAGGCCAAATTCGGCGTCGTCCGACAGGCCGATGCGAAACACGTCGCAACTGCTCGCCGGCTCGAACTCCTTGGCCCGGCTGACCGCGCCAGAGATGACGTCCATCGCCGGTTGCAGCTCTTTGAGAATCGCTAGCGCCCGCGCGGTCGGCTCCATGCCGCGACCGTTGCGCAGCAGTAACGGATCGTCGAACAGATCACGCAAACGCCCCAACGCCGCGCTGACGGCCGGTTGCCCCATGAACAGCTTTTCGGCAACGCGGGTCAGGTTCTTTTCGAACATCAGCGCTTCGAAAATCACCAGCAGGTTCATGTCGACGCGACGCAGATCGTTACGGTTCATGGGCATGTTTTCCTTTTCGGTGTCAGCTGCTTTTGCGGGTGGGCGCTGCGCACTTTACTCGATTAACGGCACCTTGGCCGCGCGCTTATACGGACCGTATTCCACGGGCACCCACTGAAAATGTTTGCCCTGCGCGGTGATGTGACCGATGCCCGGGAACGGCAGGTGCGCCGCCGTCACCCACGTCTTGCTGGCGACCGCCGCACTGAAGACTGCCTGACGCGCATTGATCGCTTGCGCACTGTTGACGTCAAAGCCGATGGACACTTCCGGATGCTCAAACTGCACAGCGAGGTTATGCACCAGATCCCCCATGAAGACGATGCTCTGAGTCTGCGAGGTGAACCGGTAAGTGGTGCTGCCCGGCGTATGTCCGGCTTCCAGTGTCGCTTCGACTAACCCCGGCAACGGCGACTGGCCCGCGGCGAAGGTCTTGAAACGCCCGGCGGCGACGTAGGGCGCGGTTGAGTCCTGGGCAATCTTGAAAAACTCTCGGGCGCCGGCCGGAGCTTTGGCCAGCGCGGCCGGATCGAGCCAGTAATCCGCTTCAGCCTTGGCGGCATACACCGTGGCATGGCTGAACAACGGTTGTTTCTGGGCATCGACCAGACCACAGACATGATCAAGGTGCAGGTGCGTCAGCAAAACCGTATCGACCTGCTCTGGCCGGTAGCCGGCCGCCTGCATATTCGCCACGAGCTGCCCGGCGGTGGCGCCGATGCATTGCCCGGCGCCACTGTCGACCAGAATCAGTTGCTTGCCGGTGTTGACCAGAAAGGCATTGAACGCCGTCTGGACACCCGGGGTTTCAATCGAACGGCGTGCCAGCAGTGCGCGGATCTGACTCTGACTCATGCCCTGCAACAGCTTGGGCGACAGGTCGTTGTAGCCATCGAACAACGCGGTGACCTCGTAATCCCCCACGGCCAGGCGGAAATAGCCCGGCGCCTGAGTGCCCTGCTGTGGTGCCTGAGCCATGGCACCGGAAATCACCAGCGCGCACGTCAGCGCCGTCGCTGCGTTAAAGATGCCTTTCATTTGATTCCCCTTGGACCTGCCGATTGCGGCGCCCCCTCGGTTCGCCACGCTTGCAGTCATCGTGCCGCAAACCGCGGGGCGCAGACTTGCAGGGATGTGCTGAGTTCAGGCCAATGCGCTGGAATTAACAACGATTAACTCGTCAGCCTCCCGCCCTCGGCCAACAATGAAATCCTCTGCGCAGCGTTGTTTTTTTGACCTGAGGGGATGCGCCGACCGTGCATTCCCCATCAACACGGACTTTGGCCATGGCTCACTTACAGCACAGCGTCGCCCTTGCCCCTGCCAACGAACCACGCAAGACCGGGGTCGGCGGACTCAGTCCGCAACGCGAACGACAGGTCAAACAACTGATCCTCGAACGCCTCGGCGAAAGCCTGGAAGTCACCGAACTGGCCCGCGCCTGTTCACTGTCACGCAGCCATTTTTCCCGCGCCTTCAAATGCAGCACCGGGGTGTCGCCGCAGGACTGGATTCGCACCCAGCGTCTCGCGCGAGCCAAGCTGCTGATCCAGCACACCGACCTGAGCCTGACGCAAATCAGCCTGGAATGCGGGTTCTGCGATCAGGCGCATTTCTGCCATATGTTTACCCGCAGCGAGGGCATTAATCCGTTTGCCTGGCGCTGCCAGATCATGCGTGAACCCAAAGCCCAGCGTTCACAACCCGCCATGTTTTGATCGCGGCACCCGTTGCACTGACGCTCAAACCTGAGGATTATGCCGGGACACCCCGGAATAGAAGGCCTGCGCACGCGCCCGGCCCTACTCCGCTCTGTCCGCCGCAGCACCGCAGGAGTGAGCTGTTGAGTCTTTCCCCGAATCAGGCCCTCGGTTTTGGCCCCTATCGGATTCATCCCGGCCAACGCCTGGTGCTCGAAGGCGAGCAGCCGTTGCGCCTGGGCCGACGGGCGATGGACATCCTCCTGATTCTGCTGGCCCATGCCGGCGAAGTGGTGAGCAAGCAGCAACTGATGGCCGGGGTCTGGCCGGACAGCGTGGTCGAGGACATCAACCTGCGGGTGCACATGGCGGCACTGCGCAAAGCCCTCGGTGACGGTCAGGCCGGCCAGCGTTACATCATCACCGTGGCGCAACGCGGTTACAGTTTCGTCGCCCCGGTTCTACCGCAATCCATGGAGGAGCGTCCTGTGGGCGATGCTGGCGGTCGGCACAATTTGCCCTTGCGGCGCACGCGGATGCTCGGCCGCCAAGCGCTGGTCGACAGCTTGATGACGCAGTTGCCGCGCCAACGCTGCATCACCCTGGTCGGCCCCGGCGGGATCGGCAAGACCACGGTGGCCTTGCGCGTGGCCGAGCAGTTGATCGGGCATTACCGCGACGGTATTCGGCTGGTGGACCTGGCACCGCTCAACGATCCGCGGCTGATTTGCTCACACCTGGCCGCCCTGCTCGATCTGGCACTCCCCGAAGGCGATCCGCTGGCGGCGCTGGTCAATGGCCTGCAACAGCGACAGATGCTGTTATTGCTCGACAACTGCGAACACCTGATCGATGCCGTCGCGATGCTCAGCGAAAGCATTCTGCGCGGCGCGCCGAAGGTGCATATCCTCGCCACCAGCCGCGAGAGCCTGCGGGCGGAAGGCGAATTCGTGCAGCGTCTCGATTCGCTCGAATACCCATTGATGAACGCGACATTGAATCGTCAGCAAGCGCTGGATTATTCGGCGCTGCAACTGTTCATCGAACGGGCCACGGCCGCGCAGGAAAGCTTTGAACTGAGCGATGCGCAGTTGCCGCAAGCAATCGAAATCTGCCACCGACTCGACGGTATTCCTCTGGCGCTGGAGCTGGCGGCAGCGCAGGTCGCCGAACTGGGCCTGGAAGGTTTGCTGAGCCAACTGCAGGGCCGTTTGCCACCGCTGGCAGCGGGTAATCAAAGCAGTCTTGAGCGCCATCTCACCCTGCGCGCCACGCTGGACTGGAGTTTCAACCTGCTCGACCGGTGCGAACAAACCTGCCTGCGTCGTCTGAGTGTGTTTTGTGGAGGGTTTACCCTGGAGTCGGCGGCGGCCGTCATCGTCGGCCAACAGATCGATCCCGGTGTGGTGTGTGTGTCGATCACCCAACTGGTGGCGAAATCCCTGCTCAGCGTCGAAGTCGGTGACGAAGAGGTGTTCTATCGTCTGCTCGACACGACCCGCCGCTATGCACTGGAAAAACTCGAGCACGCCGCCGAATGCGAAGAAACCCGCGAACGCCACGCCGAACGCTGCCTGGCATTGATGCAACAGGCGCAAAGCGATTGGGAAATGACACCGACGGCTTTGTGGATCGAGCGTTACGCCCGAGGGCTGGAAGACCTGCGCGCGGCGCTGGACTGGAGCCTGAACGGTGTCGGCCCTGGTAGTCTGGGGATTCACCTGACAGCAGCGTCGGCGCCCCTGTGGCAAGAGTTGTCGCTGCTCAAGGAGTATGGCGGCTATGTGCGGCGGGCGCTGAGCCTGCTCGATGAACTCGGTGCCCCCTGCCCGCGTCTGAAAATCTCCCTGAAACTGGCCCTCGGCAGTGCCTGTTATCACACGTGGGGAGGCACCCCGGAAACCATCCAGGCGTTCGTCGAGGCTCGGCAGTTGGCCCTTGAGCACGACGACGTCGCCGGGCAATTGCGCGCGGTGTCCGGACACCTGGCGGTCAACCTCAGTTGCGGGCACTACCGCATGGCGCTGGCGCAGAGTGAGCACTTCGATCGCCTCGGCGTGCACGGCGACCCGTTGTTGTCACTGAGTACCCACCGTTTACGCGTGCTGGCCCTGCACTATGCCGGCGATCAGCCGCAGGCGCGCACTCATGCCGAGCAGGTGCTGCAGCGCATGGCACACAGCGGCCACGTCAACCGCTTCACTCACGGTTTTGGCGTGCAATACGACCAGAGCGTCGCGTCGCTGACGGTGCTGGCGCGGGTGCTATGGATGCAGGGATTGCCGGAGCAAGCGTGGCATTCGGCGCGACTGGCCCTGGATATTGCCGTGCAGATCGACCATGGCACCTCGATTTGTTACACCCTGGCACTGGCCAGTTGCCTGATCGCTCATTACAACGGCGATCAGCAGAACGCCCGGGCGCTGTTGCAACTGCTGCTGGAACAATCGCAGAAGCATTCGGTGCTGCTGTTCAACACGTGGGCGCGACATTACGCGCAGGTGATCGACACGCAAACCAGCACGCCCGTGCCGAAGGACAGCAGTGGGCTGATTCGGGAAATCATGGTGACGCTGGATGACCGCTTTGTGGATGACGCACTGTTTGAGCGAGCGCTGAGTGGTGATGCGGGATGGAGCACGGCGGAGATTTTGCGGGCTCGGGCTGCTGCGTTATTGAAAGACGATCCGGATTGCCTGGACGGGGCCCTTCGCGAGCAAGCTCGCTCCCACAGGGATTTTGGGTGTACTCGGAACCCATGTGAGAGCGAGCTTGCTCGCGAAGAGGCCCTCAAGGAAGCCGAAGCACTCCTGCAACAATCGCTGACCATCGCCCGCAGCCAAGGTGCGCTCGCCTGGGAACTGCGCAGTGCCACCTCACTGGCGCAACTCTGGCAGCGCCAATCGCGCAGCCAAGAGGCGCTGGATTTGCTCACGCCGATCTATCAGCGCTTCACCGAGGGCTACGCGACCCCGGATTTGCGCAAGGTGCGCCTGCTGATCGACGATTTACGCGAGCACAGACACGCCTGAGGCCCGGCGTATCCGGTTGATATAGAGCGTATGCCGGCGCTCAAGATCAATCCCTTCACCGCAACGCTCCAGTTGCTTACGCGCATAGCAGCGAGTGGTGTGGAGCATTCGGTATCGGCCTGTGCTGCCGCCCCGCTCCGCCACCAGCAATGACTTGCACGCCAGGCCTTCAATGATCGCGGCAAGCCGCGACGACGCGAGTTGCGGGCAACTGATCACCGCCAGCGCCGCCTCCAGGGTAAACGCCATTTTGAACACCGATAACCGCTGTAGCGCGCGTTGTTCCTGCTCGCTCAAGCGTTGATAGCTCCAGTCGAGTGCCGCCTGCATCGATTGATGCCGCGGTACCGCGGTGCGCCGGCCATGGCTGAGCACTTGCAGACCATTGCTCATTTGCGCCTGTAAGCCGACCAATGCCAAGGCATCGATCTGCGCCGCCGCCAGTTCGATCGCCAGCGGCAAACCGTCGAGTTGGCGACAGATCTCCAGGACGGCTTTGACATCCTGTTCACGCAAGCAGAAATCATGCTGTCGTGCGCGAGCGCGGCTGACAAATAACTGCACCGCAGAATGGCCCATGGCTTCAGTGATGCAATCGCCTGCGGAACGTTTCGGCAGGGTCAGCGGTGGCACGCCCTGAAGGGTTTCCAGACCGACCTGCAAGGCCTCGCGGCTGGTGGCGAGAACCGACAGGCGGGGAGCGGCCTCGAGCAACGTTTCAACTGCTGCCCGGCAAGCGCCGAGACGGTGGTCACAGTTATCCAGCAGCAGCAACGCATGGCGAGTCGACAGTCCGGGCAAATCGCTTTCAAGAGTGCGTAGCACCTGATCGAGCAGCGGTGTGTCGTCGTCGATCAAGCTCAGATCGATCTGCCACACGCCGTCTCTGTAGTACTGCAACAGCAGTTCCGCGACCCGCAACGCGACAGTGGATTTACCCACACCAGCCGCCCCCGTGACGGTCATCAGCCGACACAGCGGCATTTGCCGCACCAGCCCGCCGACCAGCGAGTCGCGCCCGGCGACCGGGGTCAGTCGCGCCGGCAGATTATGCTCGGGCGTTCGCAGCCCCTCAAAGACCACTTGCGCGACGCTGTCGCAACGCACCGGGGCGATAAAACTGTAACCGCATTGCGGCACGTTAACGATGTAGCGCTGACCGTTTTCGCCGTCACCCAAGGCGCGCCTGAGCGCGGCGATGTGCACGCGCAGGTTGATCTCCTCGACCACCGACGTTGGCCAAACCAGGGCAATCAATTGCTCCTTCCTGACCACTCGCCCGGCACGCTCGACCAGCACCTGCAAAATGTCCAGCGCACGACCGCCCATGCGTAAAGGCCGATCTCCGTCGAGTATCAGCCGTTGGCGCAGGTGGAAGGCGAAGGGGCCGAAATGCAGCACCGACGCCGTGTTCAAATCGATGAGGCTATCCATGCCAACTATCTTGGCAGCCTCAGATGACGCGACAACCGCTACACGAGACTCAATTCGGACATACGGGTGCGCCAGACGGACAACAGCGCTCTAGCTGAACTGTTCGCGGTATTGCGCGGGCGTCAGGCCGAGCTTTTCAGCGAACAGCGAACGCATGTGCCGCACACTGCCGAAACCACTTTTGTAAGCCACGGTTTTAAGAGGCAGATCGCTGGTTTCCAGCAAGTTTCGTGCGCAGTCGATGCGCGCACTTTGCAGAAACTCCATCGGCGTCATGTTGATGTCGCGGGTGAACACCCGCGCGAAGTGCCGCGCGCTCATATTGGCAATCGCCGCCATGCGCTCGACCGTGAAGGCTTCGTCGAGGTGTTCCAGCACGTAACTCTGCGCGCGGGTAATCGGCGTTTCCTGCGGTGCCACGGCAGCCATCAACGGGCTGAACTGCGCCTGCCCGCCCTGGCGTTTCATCACCACCAGCAGGACTTTGGCCACATCCTGCGCGAGCTTCTTGCCGTGATCGCGGGCGATCACAGCCAGCGCCATATCGATCCCCGCCGTAACGCCTCCCGAGGTGATCAGGTTGCGATCCTCGACATAGATCTGATCAGTCGTGACATGGGCTTTCGGGAACCCCTTGATCAGGCGCTCGGTGTAGTTCCAGTGCGTGGTTACACGGTAACCGTCAAGCAAACCGGCGTGCCCCAGGACAAAAGCACCAGTGCAGATAGATCCGAAGTACTCGACTCGCCGGACTGCGTCTTTGAGCCAGGCAAACAACGACGGGAACTGCTGGTTGTAGGCACCGGGGCCTCCCGGCACCAGCAGCAAATCATAACGCTCGGTGTCGTCGCCAATGATCCGGTCGGCCTGCACCATCACACCATTGGAGGCCCGCAGCGGGCCCTCTTCGGTGCCAAGGGTGATCAATTGATAATGCGCATCGGGTTTCAGGTAGCGATTGGCAACCGAAAAAACCTCCAATGGCCCGGCCATGTCGAGCAGAAGAAAGTCGGGAAACAGCACCATTGCCACGGTTTTCATGGGAAGACATCACTTCAATCAGAGAGACATGATACGGACCAGACATTATGGCCAACTGTAGCCGTTTGAGCGCAAAAGTTTTGTGTGAAGGCTATCGCAAAACTGTCAACCTGACAGGGACAGTCTTTCAGTTTTCATCTACTTATTGCGCAGTACAGTAAACAGTAACCTTCTCCTCACTCGGACGAATTCACGTCCCGCAAGGAGATTTCATCATGCTGACCCTTCGCAAAGCCTCCGATCGTGGCCTCGCCAATCATGGCTGGTTGAAGTCCTTTCACACCTTTTCCTTTGCCAGCTACCGTGACCCGCGTGAGCAGGGTTTTTCCGATCTGCTGGTGATTAACGATGACCGCGTCGCTGCCGGCAAAGGCTTCGGCCAACACCCGCATCGCGACATGGAGATCTTTTCCTACGTGCTGGAAGGTGCACTGGAACACAAAGACACCTTGGGCACCGGTTCGGTGATCCGCCCAGGCGATGTGCAACTGATGAGTGCTGGTAGCGGCGTAGCGCACAGCGAGTTCAACCATTCGGCGACCAAACCGGTGCATTTCCTGCAGATCTGGATCGTGCCGGAAGTCAGCGGTGCCAAACCGCGTTATCAACAGGAACATTTCAGCGCACAGAAAAAACGCGGTCGCCTGCAATTGATCATCTCGCCGGACGGCAACGGCGGTTCGCTGAAAGTGCGTCAGGACGCACGAGTCTTTGCCGGGCTGTTCGACGGTAAAGAAACTGCCACGCTGGAGCTGCCAGCCAACCGTTATGCCTACGTGCATGTGGCGCGTGGCAGTGTTGAACTCAATGGCCAGCCCTTGCAGGAAGGTGACGGCGTACGGGTTCGCGAAGAACAGTTGCTGACCTTGAGCAATGGTGTCGATGCCGAGGTGCTGGTGTTCGACTTGCGGCCGCAGGAGTTGCCAGAAATGCCATGATGCGGTGTTTCAATGCTCACGAAAAACGGCCTTCTTTGAAGGCCGTTTTCTATTGTGGTGATTCGGGTGCTTGTTGCGAAGCAGGTCTTGGTGCACTTATATCCTTGCCGATCTGGATCGCGGCGAGTGTCGTCTGCAAGGTGGTTAATACCGCTGCTTGATTGGCAAAGTGCGCCCCTACGACGACGGTGATCATTCCGAGAAAATGAACGGCGGTCGTCGCCCAGTAATGCGCCTTCACTGTCGAGGCATGTTTGATGGCTTCTTTTGAGTCTTCGGCGATTTGTTGTACGCCGTCCCACATCAGATCGTATCGTTTGTCCCTCTCCGCCTGAGTCAAAAGATAAGCATCGATTCTCGCCGACACACCTTCGACCCGAGCGTCCATCCTGCTCTCAATGGTCTCGATCCTGGCATTGAATTCTTCACGACTGATAGCGTTCATGGCTTGAGTATTCCGACCTTTGCTCGCAAGGTCACTGATTGGGTTTTGACTGAATTCCGTGGTTCTCAATTCGACACCTTCCTGGGTTTACCGATACCGTCCCTGGTATCAACATCAGTGCGAGCCCTGCGCCCCTCACCGACATGACGAAACAATAGGCCCCATCCAACCGCCTCACAAGCCGGGAGATTCTGCCTCTGATGTAGGCCGTTTCGTCAGAGCTTGTAGCCCTGCCAAAAGAACGTCTGCCTAGTCATTCTCCGACGCGAACACGTCGACAATCTGCTCAATCACCGCCCGCACCCGCGCGGTATGCCGCAAGTCCGCGTGGGTCACCAACCACACTTCGTACGGCAATGGTCGAGTGCGCTCCGGCCAGAGCCTGATCAGGCCATCGCGCTCGCCCATGTACACCGGGATTTCTCCTACACCCAACCCTGCGGCAATTGACCGGCGGACGAGCAAACTGGAACTGAGGCTGGCGACGATGCGACCGCGACTTAGCGGCTCCGACACCAGGGTCAGGTCCTTTTTGCTTTGCAGATACGGTTGATAGACCACCAGATCATGCCCCTCAAACGCTGTGTCCGGTTGCGGCACGCCATTGGCGTCTATATAGGCCTGAGAGGCGAACAGGCCCACCGGCCATCGGGCGATTCGCCGAGCGATCAGATCAGGATTGTCCGGCCGGGTGTTGCGCACCGCGATATCCGCCTCGCGCTTGGCCAGGCTGAGGATCTGCGTGGACGCGTCCAGTTGCACTCGTACGTCCGGGTGCTGCTCGTGCAAACGGGCGATGGCCGGGATCAGAAAGTCGATCGCCAGCGAATCCGTGGTACTGACGCGCACCGTGCCGGTCAGGCGATCATCCAGGCCCTGAATCTGCCGCTCCAGCTCCAGTGCCGAATGCTCCATTTTCTCCACACTCCTGAGCGCCGCCTCACCGACAGCGGTCAACGCGTAGCCGTCGGAGGTGCGCAGGAACAACGTAGCGCTCAGGGACTTTTCCAGCGCCGTGATCCGTCGCCCGACAGTGGCCTGATCCACCCCCAAAACCCGTGCAGCGCCACGTAGCGTCGACTCGCGGCAAACGGCCAGAAATACCCGTGCGTCATCCCAATTCATGCTGCCTCCAAGTGATGCAAATTCGCATCGCAGCAACGCTAAATCGCTGCATTAACGCAGCAACAATAGCCGATATGCTGAACGCCATAAACCTTCCGCGAGATCGCTATCATGCGCACTTCAACCTCCACCGGTATCTGGCTGCCGATTTTCGCCGGCCTCTGCGCCAGCCTGGTCAGCATCGGGCTGGCGCGTTTCGCTTACACCCCATTGATCCCTTCGCTGATTGAGGCGCAGTGGTTCAGCGCCAACGATGTGGTCTACCTCGGTGCGGCCAATCTGGTGGGCTACCTGATCGGCGCTCTGCTCGGCCGGCCGACAGCGCGCCAGCTCGGCAATAAAAATGCCTTGCGATTGATGATGCTGGTGGTCACGGCGGCATTTTTTGCCTGCGCGTTTCCGTTGTCGGTGAGCTGGTTCTTCGGCTGGCGACTGCTGTCGGGGATTGCCGGCGGTGCGATCATGGTGCTGGTAGCCGCGACAGTTCTGCCGCATGTTCCGCCGGCGCGTAAAGGGCTGGCCAGTGGCGCGATCTTTCTCGGCATCGGTCTTGGCATTGCCGGTTCCGGGACGCTGGTGCCGCCGCTGTTGAGCCTCGGTTTGCAAGCGACATGGCTGGGTCTGGGGGCTTTGGCCTTGGTGCTGACGGCGCTGAGCTGGTTTGGCTGGCCGGCTGATTTCCTGCACCCGGTCGTTGCGCAAGAAACGGTGTCCGCAGAACCGACACCGCGCGGTGTGTATGTGCTGTTCGCCCAATACGCCTTCATGGCCGCTGGCCTGGTGCCGGCCATGGTATTTCTGGTGGATTACGTGGCGCGTGGACTCGGCGCCGGGGCACATATCGGCGCGCTGATCTGGGTGATGTACGGTTTGGGCGCAATTGTCGGTCCGGTGAGTTATGGCTTTCTTGCCGATAAGCTTGGCGCACGTTCCGGCATTCGCCTGGTGCTGGTGCTGCAGGCGATTGCCCTTGGGTTGCTGGCAATGACTCACTCGTTTCTGGCGCTGGCGTTGCTGGCGGTGATTCTCGGTTCATTTCCGCCCGGCATTGTGCCGCTGGCGCTGGCTCGGGTGCATGAACTGGTGCCAGAACACCATCGCCAGCAGATCGCCTGGAGCCGTGCCACGGTGTCATTCGCCACCTTTCAGGCGCTGGCCGGATTTGCCTATTCAGCGCTGTTCAATGCCAGCGGCGGTCATCACGCGCTGTTGTTCATCATTGCCGCTGGCGCAATCGTCGTGGCGCTGCTGCTGGAGCAAGCCATGAAATGGCTGCCCGCCCCTACTGAGTCGCGCTGCTGTGCAAATTGAAGGGAATCATTGCTTGCATAGCACGCTCCCATCTACAGAACTTATGCCAACAGGAATCGATATGTCCCTGCCCAACGAAATGACCCGAATCGAAATCAGCGAACCCGGTGGCCCCGACGTCTTGCAACCCAAACGCGTGGCGCTTCCAGCCGTCGCAGAAGGCGAGGTGCTGATCCGCGTACACGCCGCCGGGATCAACCGGCCGGACGCCTTGCAGCGTGCCGGCAAATACCCGATGAAACCCGGCATGAACCCGATTCCCGGGCTGGAGGTCGCCGGCGAAATCGTGGCACTCGGAGCCGGTGTCAGTCAGTTCGCCGTGGGCGACAACGTCTGCGCGCTGACCAACGGCGGCGGTTATGCCGAATACTGCGCCGTCCCCGCCGGCCAGACCCTGCCGATTCCACACGGTCTGGACTGGGTGCACGCCGCCGCAATCCCGGAAACCTTCTTTACCGTGTGGGCCAACCTGTTCGGCCTCGGTGGCGCCAGTCGTGGTCAGCGCGCACTGATTCACGGTGGCACCAGCGGCATCGGCACAACCGCACTGATGCTGTGCCGCGAATTCGGTATTGAAGCGTTTGCCACCGCCGGCAGCCCGGACAAATGCGCAGCGATTCGCGATCTCGGTGGCGCAGCGATCAATTATCGCGATGAGGATTTCGCGGCAGTCATCGCCGAGAAAACCGCAGGCCAAGGCGTCAATGTGATCCTCGACATCATGGGCGGCTCGTACCTCAACGATAACGTCAGCGCCCTGGCGATGGATGGCCGACTGGTCATGCTCGGTTTCCTCGGCGGCGCACGGGCCAATGACTTTGACTTGCTGGCAATGATGGCCAAACGTGCGGTGATCACCGGTTCCCTGTTGCGCGCCCGTACCGCTGCTGAAAAAGCTGCGATTGCCGATCAACTGCGCGAGCACGTATGGCCGGCGCTGGCTGCCGGGCGCTGCTTGCCGATGATCGACAAGGTCTACCCGCTCGCCGACGCCGCTCAGGCTCACGCGCACATGGAGGCTGGCGACCATATCGGCAAGATCGTTCTGCAGGTCGTGTGAGTCTTTGCAGCATTTGGTAATCGTTACGCCGGGGCGGTGGTCGAAAAACTCACGCGCAGACCGAGGCATCTGGTAAAAAGCTTTCTTTGTCTGCGCTTGGGTGAAACGTTTAATGTTCCTGTCCTTCATGACGCGTCTGCGACGCCGCCGTTTGGCGTTTGCCTGCATGGCCGCGCTGATTATCGGCGTGCCGACCAGTTGTGCCGTGCTCGAACACACCGAACGCAAACTGCTGTTTCGCATCGAACCGGGCACCGCCGGTTGGTATCGCGGCTTGCCCGGCAGCGTGCAGGAACTCGACCTGCAACCGAAAAGCTTCAAGGCCGGGGAAAACATTCATGCCTGGTGGTGGCCGGCGGAAAAAGCCAATGCGCCGGCCATTCTCTATCTGCATGGCGTGCGCTGGAACCTCACCGGGCAGTTGTTCCGCATCGAGCAACTGCGCGCTGCGGGTTATTCAGTGCTGGCCATCGACTACCGTGGTTTCGGCAAGAGTCACGGTGATCTGCCGTCGGAGAGCAGCGTTTACGAAGATGCGCGGGTGGCGTGGGAACGCTTCAAACTGCTGCAACCGGACCCGGCCAAACGCCTGATCTACGGGCACTCCCTCGGTGGCGCCGTGGCCATCGATCTGGCCGCGGAACTCGGCCAGGCCGCCGCTCGCGATCATTCTGCATTGCCGGTTCGCGGACTGGTGATCGAGTCCACATTCACCACGCTGGCGGATGTTGCCGCGTCGGTGGCCAACACTTCGCTGCCGGTGCGCTGGCTGCTGTCGCAGAAATTCGACTCGATCGACAAGATCGCTGATATCCACATGCCGCTGCTGGTGGTCCACGGTTTAGCTGACGCTTTCGTGCCGCCGCGCTTCAGCGAGCAACTGTTCAACGCCGCGCAACAACCCAAGCGTTTGCTGTTGGTGCCGGGCGCGACGCATAACAACAGCATGGCGCTGGGTGGGCAGAATTACCGCAAGGCGCTCGACAGCCTGATGCAGAGCAAACCGGCCCCCCGGGTGGCCGGACCTGCCACCGTGCGCAACGGGCGGGACACTTAACGGTAGCCGCGAGCCTGCAAATCGAACAGTTGCGCGTAATGCCCAGCGGCGGCGATCAGTTGATCGTGGCCGCCCTGCTCCAGAATTTGCCCTTGTTGCAGCACGATGATGTGGTCGGCATTGCGCACGCTGGAAAAACGATGGGAAATCAGCAACGTCATGCGACCTTCGCTGTGTTGGCTGAAATGCTCGAACACCGCCGCCTCGGCCGCCGGGTCAAGGGCGGACGTTGGCTCATCGAGGATCAGAATGTCGGCATCACGACGCATGTAAGCGCGGGACAAGGCAATCTTCTGCCACTGCCCGCCAGACAATTCCTGGCCACCGGCAAACCAGCGTCCCAACTGCGTGGCATAACCCTTGTCGAGCCCTTCGATGAAGGGGGCCGCCATGCCTTGGGCCGCGGCCTCCTGCCAGCGTTGCGCGTCGTTGAACGCCAGGGTATCGCCGACGCCAATGTTTTCTCCGACGCTGAACTGGTAGCGGATGTAGTCCTGAAAAATCACCCCAATGCGCCGACGTAACGCGGTCTCCTGCCAATCCTGCAAATCGCTGCCGTCGAGCAGGATGCGCCCTTGATCGGGGCGGTAGAGCCGGGTCAGCAACTTGATCAGCGTGGTCTTGCCTGAACCGTTCTCGCCGACCAGCGCCATGCTCTGGCCTGGCACCAGTTGCAGGTCAATGTTTTCCAGCGCTGGCCGACTGGCACCCGGATAACGGAAACCGACGCTCTCGAAACGCAAGCCATCACCCGGGCAGACGCCAACCGTCAGGTGACCGCTATCGACCTGAACCGGTTCGGCCAGGTATTCATACAGACTGGTCAGGTAGAGACCGTCTTCGTACAGGCCACTGATCGCACTCAGACTGCTGCTCACAGCGCTTTGGCCTTGCTTGAACAGCACCAGATACATGGTCATCTGACCAAGGCTGATCTGGCCATGTACGGCATCGATGACCACCCAGGCATAGGCCGCATAGAAGGCCGCGGTACCAAGCAGGCCGAGGCCGAAACCCCAGCCATCGCGCCGCAACGTCAAACGGCGGTCTTCGGCATACAGCCTGGCGAACGTGTCGCGGTAGCGTTGCAGTAACAGCGGCGCGAAGCCGAACAGCTTGACCTCTTTAATATAGGTTTCGTGGGACAGCAGGGTTTCGATGTAATTCTGCTGCCGACTCTCCGGCGCACGGCGAGTAAACAAACGAAAGGCGTCACCGGAAAAATGCGCTTCGGCAAAAAACACCGGTAACGCACCGACCACCAGCAACGCCAGCGCCCAAGGGGAAAAATGCACCAGCAGCACCCCGAAGCTGATCAGCATGATCAGGTTTTGAATCAAACCCAACGACTTCATGACCAGCGCCAGTGGCCGGGTCGAAGCCTCGCGACGGACACGCACCAATTTGTCGTAGAACTCGGAGTTTTCGAACTGCACCAGTGACAGGGTCTGCGCTTTCTGCAAAATCAGCGTATTGACCTTCTGCCCCAGTTGCACCCGCAACAGCGATTGCTGCACCGACAGTGCCCGTTGCGTGCCGGACAACAGCGCCAATACACCGGCCTCCAACAACACGTAACGCAACACGGGCCACAGCGGCGCACTGCCGTGCTGCGCGTGCAACTGCATCGCTGCCACCACCGCATCGACAATCCGCTGGCCCAACCATGCCGCCAGCGCCGGCAGCAAACCGGCAACCAACGTTGCCAGCACCAGCCCCAGAAACAAGCCACGCGATGTCCCCCAGACCAGGCGCAAGGCTCGCTGCGCCTGATCGAACAAGGACGTGAAACGCGATAGATCAGGCATGGGGCATTGGACTCTGCAGGTGATGATTGTGCGTCATGGTACTCCAGCGCTACGACTGAATTTCAAACGACGACCACGTTATCGTCGACGTGCTTTTCAGAACAAAAAAATCTGGAAGACTCAGCCCTTTCCGGCGTCCAACGCTCTGCTATGGTTTAACCGCCCTACGCGGAACCCGGCGACACCCGCCCGCTCCGCGCCTGACTGCCGGGAGCAGAGACATGAGAATCAATCCCTACCTGATCTTCAACGGAGATTGCCGCGCGGCCTTCACCTGTTACGAGCAAGCCTTGCAAGGAAAGCTTGAGGCGATGATGACGTTCGGCGAAACACCCGCCGCCGAACAAGTGCCCAAAGAACACCACGACCTGATCATTCACACCTGTCTGAAGGTGGGTGAGCAGATGATCATGGCCTCGGACACCACACCCGATCGCCCGACTCAGGGCATGAGTGGCTGTTCGATTTCGCTGAACGTCGACAGCATCGCCGAAGCCGAGCGCGTGTTCAACGCACTGGCCAGCGACGGCCGCATCGACATGCCGCTGGAAGCGACGTTCTGGGCGGCGCGTTTCGGCATGCTGGTCGATCGTTTTGGCGTGTCGTGGATGGTCAACTGCGAGAGCGAAAAGTAACCCTGACATTTCGTCGGGCATGAAAAAGCCCAACCGGTTCAGGTTGGGCTTTTTGCTTCAGCGCTGGGCCAATTCGTGGCGTACACATTGTTCGTAATAGGTCTGCTTGACAGCTGCAGGCTTGAGTTTCGACGTGCTGTTGTAGGTTTGCTCGGTGATTCCCATCGCGGTCATACGCATCCACGGTTGCTGGAATCGTCGCACCTGCAATTGTTTGCGCGCGCCATACAGCGAGACGCCTGACAGCTTCGATTGCTGAGCACCGGCAGCGATATCCGAACCCCAGGTGCAGGCAAAGCGATGGCTTTTGCTTAACTCTTTCGCCTGCACGCCTGTGGCGAAGACAGCCAGGGAAAGCGTTGCAACGGTGATAACAATCGTCCGCATAGAGCCCACCTAACCTTTTGAAAAAAGGCGATTTTGCCGGGGAAGCGAACGCCCGGGGGCCAGCAATTTGCCGCCTTTTCAGAGTTTTTTGCGGGCCAAAAAAAGGCGACAGGATTCCCGATAAAATCCTGTCGCCCTGTTCATGACCAATCAACTGCCAATGACCTCAACACGCAGTCGATCGGCACCCTCCTCGCGACAATCAATACGAATCGGCAAGAACAGCTCGATCACCGCGATATTGCTGTGCAAATGCTCGGTCATGCGCGGCGTGGTGAACGAGCCACCACCGGCCAGCGCCATTGGCAACAGCAACTGATCGGCGAGGTGTTCAGCCACCGCAGCGCCACTGCGCAACCAGTCGGCAGCCTGACTGATCGCAGCATCGGCAACCTTCTCTGCGCGCAATGACACTTGGCCAAACGCGCTGAACACCTCGGTGACGTGTTCGAAAACGTACTCCAGCAGCAACACGTTGCCTGGCCCGCGGGCTGGATCGAGCGTCACAGAGTGCAGCGCCGTAGCCGGAAGATTCAATCGCTTGGCCACTCGGCTCAGCTCACGTTGGGCGACCGTAGGTCCAAGCCCGGCGGTCAGAGCCCACGCGCTTGGTGAAATCGCTTCGCCACGGTCACACAGATCGAGTCGCGTCAGGTTCGCCGGTTGCACATTCACCTCAATCTCGCCACCGCCGGCCGGGGCAAAACCATGGCGCAACAAGTCCAGCTCAACGTTGGCACCCATGCGGCGCAGCAGCGGCAGCCAACTGCGCGTGAGAAAATCGGCCGGCGGCGCGAGCGGGTTATGCGTGCCACCGGAAATCCGCAGCCGACTCGCCTGCGGTGCCCGTAACAGTGCTGGCAACAAAGTCTGTAACACCAGTGTGCAACTGCCGGCCGTGCCGATGGCGAATTGAAAGTCGCCAGCGCGAATCGCGCCGGGTTCGAAGCTCAAGGCTTGCGAACCCAAATGTGCACCGCCAACCGTTGCACCACACACCTCGGCCGCCGCCATCACCGCCGTTAAGTGTTGGCGCAGCAGTCCCGGACGGCTGCGCCTGGCACGAATCTGTTTAATGCGAAACGCCCTGCCCGTCACCATCGATAGGCTCAAGGCGCTGCGCAACACCTGGCCGCCACCGATGGCACCGTCCAGTTCTATCACTTCCTGTTTCATGGCATTCCTTACGCGTACAGCCCGACGGTATCCCGGAGGTACTGATCCAGCCGTCGCGAGTCTTCCTGAGTTCTGAGTAATGTGGGCACTTCGCGCTCAAGTTCAGCGGCGATGAACCCGTGCAACGCCGGACGACGCGGCCCGTAGGCGCTCTCGTCGGCATTGCGTTTGAGGGCGAGCAATTCGTCGACTTCATCGAGCAACGCGCGGTCGTCGACGGTGGTCAGCAGGTCGGCGAACGTCATCGGCGGCCGCCCTCGGCCTTGGTCGATCCAGCGCACCGCCAGCAGTGGCCGCAGCACGTAGAAGTACTTCTTGAAACGCACGGTTTCACCTTGCAGGTAACCGCGAAAGTTCTTCTTTGCCATCGACAGATAGTGATTGCGCGCTGCTGGCGGGCTGTAGAACGCTTCGGCGAGTTCGCGCAGCTGTGCCACCTGCGCGGTTTCACTGCGATAAACCAGCGGCGAGTCGAGCCACTCCAGCAAGGTCGGATTGGATTTGCGCAATAACCCGAGGGTCTTGCGCAGCTCCCAACCACTGACGTCGAGTTCATCGTCCAGCGGACGCTCGATCACATCACGCGGCGCATCGACCTGAACGAACCACTCGGGCTTCTCCACGTAGACAAACCGCACGTCGTAATCACTGTCGGTCGAGGCAAAACCCCAGGCCCGACTGCCGGATTCACAGGCGTACAGCACCGTGACATTGCGCTCACGCTCTATCCGCGCCAGCTCTGCCAGTACCCGCGCACGCATCGTGGCGCACAGCGGGTGACGCTCTTCCAGTTCCATGACTTGCTTTCCTTTTATCCTTTGACGCACACCACCTGACGCAAGGTGTGCAGCACTTCCACCAGTTCACGCTGGGCGTGCATGACTTTGTCGATGTCCTTGTAGGCCATCGGAATCTCGTCGATCACCGCCTCGTCCTTGCGGCACTCCACATGGGCTGTGGCGCGAATCTGATCCTCGACAGTGAACGTATTCTTGGCCTTGGTCCGACTCATGGTGCGGCCGGCGCCGTGGCTGCAGGAACTGAAGGATTCTTCGTTACCCAGGCCACGGACAATGAAACTCTTGGCGCCCATCGAGCCTGGAATAATCCCCAACTCGCCCTTCTTCGCCGACACCGCACCTTTGCGCGTGACCAGTACCTCTTCGCCGAAATGCCGCTCTTTCTGCACGTAGTTGTGGTGGCAGTTGACCGCTTCCAGCGCCACTTCGAACGGCTTGCGGATAATCTGCCGTGTCGCTTGAATCACCGCGCGCATCATCAGCTCGCGGTTCTGTTTGGCGAAGTCCTGCGCCCAACCCACCGCTTCCACGTAATCATCAAAGTGCTGACTGCCCTCTTCGAAGTAGGCCAGATCACGATCCGGCAGGTTGGCGATGTGCTGTCGCATATCCGCCTGAGCCATCTGGATGAACAGGTTGCCGATGGCATTGCCGACGCCACGCGAGCCGCTGTGCAACATGAACCAGACCCGGTTGGCTTCATCCAGGCACACTTCGATGAAGTGGTTGCCGCTGCCGAGCGTACCGAGGTGCCCGCGGTTGTTGGTGTTGGCCAGTTTCGGGTACTTGTCAGTGATCAATTTGAACCGTGGCTGCAGCCCCGCCCAGGCCTGATCGGCTTGCTGCGGGATCTCATCCCAGGCGCCCTTGTCGCGCCGCGAACGGGTCGAACTGCGGCCATGTGGCACCGCTTGCTCGATAGCGCTGCGCAGACCGAGCAGGTTGTCCGGCAAATCAGCGGCGGTCAGCGACGTACGCGCGGCAATCATGCCGCAGCCGATGTCGACGCCGACCGCTGCCGGAATGATCGCGCCGACTGTCGGGATCACGCTGCCGATGGTCGAGCCCTTGCCCAAGTGCACATCCGGCATGACCGCCAGATGTTTGAAGATGAACGGCATTTTTGCGGTGTTCATCAACTGCTCGCGGGCCTCGTTTTCCACCGGAACGCCTTCGGTCCAGAGTTTGATCGGTTTGCCGTTGGCGACTTCGAGCAATTGGTAAGTGTGATCTTTCATGTCTTTATTCGACTGCGTATTAAAGAAATTTGAGTTGGCCATCTTGACGTCTCGCGGGGTTTTGCTGTTCGTTGCGATAGACATAGCAGCGCCCGTGCCAGGTTTTCAATTCCCCCGAAAAAACTTCATAACTCTCTGTTTTAAATGACCTTTATTATCTATCGACTTTTTGAGTGTTTGAATTGACGACAAACCCTGCGTAGAAAAATTATCATTAGATATCGTTTTTTATCTTTTGAGATAAGCATGCAAAATAGACGTACCGTCGCTATCGGTTTTATCGGAGCCACCCTTGATCGCGTCGGTAAAGGCGCTAATCGCTGGAGCCATTGGCGCCCGAGCGTGGGCCTCTGCCAGCAGGCGGATGTGCTGATCAATCGGCTTGAGCTGATTCACGGCATCGACGCCCGCGACGTCAGTCTCGCCGAGCGAGTGCGCGCCGACATCCAGCAGGTTTCACCGGAAACCGAAGTGCGCCTGCACTCGATGGCGTTGCGCAATCCGTGGGATTTTGAAGAGGTCTACGGCGCGCTGCACGATTTCACCACTGCCTACGCGTTCGACACCGAACACGAGGACTACCTCGTCCACATCACCACCGGCACCCACGTCGCGCAGATCTGCTGGTTTCTGTTGACCGAGGCGCGCTACTTGCCCGCTCGCCTGATCCAGACCTCCCCCGCCAAGCGCAAGAGCGAAGACGAGCACGCCTGCGGCACCCACGCCCTGATCGACCTCGACCTGTCGCGATACGATCGCATCGCCTCACGCTTCGCCAATAAACGCCTGGAAGGTCTGGCATTTCTGAAGTCCGGCATCGCCACACGCAATGCCGCGTTCAATCGCTCCATCGAGCAGATCGAACGCGTTGCGGTACGCTCGAAAGCCCCCATGTTGCTGATCGGCCCGACCGGTGCCGGCAAATCCTTTCTGGCTCGACGCATCTACGAACTCAAACGCAACCGCCATCAGATGCAGGGGCGCTTTGTTGAAGTCAACTGCGCCACCCTGCGTGGCGACGGTGCGATGTCGACCTTGTTCGGCCACAGCAAAGGCGCCTTCACCGGCGCACAGAACGCCCGCGACGGCCTGCTGCGCGCGGCCGATGGCGGCATGCTGTTCCTCGATGAAATCGGCGAACTGGGCGCCGACGAGCAGGCGATGCTACTCAAAGCGATTGAAGAGAAACGCTTCTTTCCACTGGGTTCTGACAAGGAGGTGGAGAGCGACTTCCTGATCATCGCCGGCACCCATCGCGACCTGCGCAGCCGGGTCGCTGAAGGCCTGTTTCGCGAAGACTTGTACGCACGCATCAACCTCTGGACGTTCGACCTTCCCGGCCTCGCCGGCCGCCGCGAGGATATCGAGCCGAATATAGATTTCGAGTTGCAGCGCCATGCCCGTGAGCATGGGCAATTGGTGCGCTTCAACCTTGAAGCACGCCGCCGCTATCTGGCCTTCGCCAGCTCTAGTGAAGCGGCGTGGCTGGGCAATTTCCGCGAACTGTCTGCGTCGATCACGCGCATGGCGACATTGGCGGATAGCGGGAGAATTGATGAGGCGCAGGTGCAGGAAGAGATTGAGCGGTTGCGTTATGCCTGGGGCCTGACCCAAGTGGGAAGCAACTCAGAAGATTTGCCAGGGAATGAAGAGAGCATGGATCTGTTTGACCGCTTGCAGTTGCGGGCAGTGCTTGAGGTCTGCCGGCAAGCAGACAGCCTGTCAGATGCCGGTCGCCGCTTGTTTGGCATCTCGCGCCTGGCCAAGGCGCAGCCTAATGATGCGGACCGCTTGCGCAAGTACCTGGCCCGGTTCGGGATTGAATGGAGCCAGTTGGCGCCGTAGATCTCTTAGACGTATAACGCCTGGCCACCTTACTTGACCGGATGCCGCTGGTCTGATGTACCGCACCTTCGCCCTGTGAGTTCTTCCAATGCAGTACATCCCCGACCTGGAAGACAACCTCATGAACAAGCGAATGATTGCTATCGGATTGGCAAGCCTGCTTTCACTGTGCCCACTGTTTTCCCTTGCGGCTGAAAAAACAGGCGGATCCTCAGTTCCAGCCACTGCGATTCCCGGCGTAAACCAAGGCGGATCCGAGTCAAAAGAAGACAAAGCTGACAAGAAAGGTGAGGAAGCATCAGGGTCAAATTCCGGTGCCGAGGCACACGAAACACAGAAGGATGCCAACACCTCGAGCGATTCCGCAGATATCAAAAAACCCAGCCAGTGAACCGCTGCTTTTGGCCGATGAACAGATGGTAGCGCCGAGCCATGAATGCTAACGTTCCCGGCCAACATTCAGGGATGGCGTGCCATGTTCAATCGGTTTCTGGCGACAACGGCAATACTGCTCACTTTCAGCTTTGCAGCACACAGCGCACCCTTGCCCAGCGAATATCTGGAAGAGTGCCAGCGAGTCGAAAATTCGGCCAAAGCCATCATGAAAGCCAGGCAAGGAGGCGTGCCCCTCTCCTCCGTCCTGGAACTGGCGGACAACGCAGGAAAGGAGAGCGAGTATGTGGGTAGTTTGTACAAAGCCTTGATCGGGCAGGCCTACGACATGCCTAGGGAGTCGGACGCGAGGAAGCAGGAGAAGGTGGTGGCTGACTTTCAGCAAACTTTTTATTCGCTTTGCATCGATTCGGCGCAGAAAACGGCGAGTGAAAGAAGCTGACGGGAAATGCTCTTCTATAGAGAGCAAAAATCACTGCGCATGAAAAAGCCCAATCTTTTCAGATTGGGCTAAGTCATTGAATTATATGGTCGGGACGGAGTGATTCGAACACTCGACCCCTAGCACCCCATCTCCTTTTTCATACTTCTTGATAGCTTCCAAAATTTTACCCTGGATTTTTCCAAGCCGTTATTTACTTGAGCTCCAGCGGTGTTCTGCTCTACGAGAGTCCAGTAACGTCCATCAAGAGCCGACGTTTTTGTGGGGGTAAAAGTAGGGGGAGTCCATTTTATGGCCAAAATTACCATCAAAGAACTCGAGTCGCTGACCGCCAATGATGCCGGCCGCATCCTCCGGGAGGATGGCAATCTGGCCGGTCGAATCTCAGTCCGTATGGACGGTGTGTCAGTCAGCTTTTTCTATCGGTATCGCTGGGGCAACCAGAACAAAGAGTACGCCTGCGGATCCTGGCCGCGCAAATCCCTGACGGACATCCGCAAGGCACGCAACCAGGCCCGTGCGCTCACCGATGAGCAGATCAATCCCAACGAGCATAAGAAAACCGCCAAGGCATAGACATACGCCGCTGCTAACGTAGAGGCCGAACAAGTAAAAACGACGAAGGTGCAAACGCTGACCGTCCAGGACCTGATCAAGGCCTGGCTGTTGGATGGCGTCGCGCGTAAAGATGGCAACTCAGTTGGGCCAGAAAGCGCCAACTTGGCGGGCCTTGTTGGTCGAGGGCAATCCGACGGAACTGGTCGACATCACCCCACTGACCCCTGTCGACTACGAAGCCGAAAGAAACCGCTTCCTTTCACCGGCGGAGCTGTTGGAACTGCACAAAAAAAGGTGTTGAGGACGGGCGCAGGCACTTCCTGACTTTTCACTGCATCCCTGCCCCCCTTCTTTCGAAGACAACTGCTTGAACGATACTTGGGCAATGTGTTGATCAGGAACGAGCCGTCACGGGGAATTCTTGACCCTCTAGCTTCTCCATAACCAACTCAATGAATGCAGACACAGCTAGCGGCAAATGTTGCCGACTGGGGTAAAGCACGTGCAGGCCGTATCCGGTTCTATGGTACTGCGGAAGCACAGACACAAGGCGCCCTGTCTGAAGATCAGACTTTGTCATGGCGGGCGGCAGCAAGGCAATTCCTAGCCCGGCCAACGTCGCCTTGCGCAAAGCTTGGGCGGT
Source organism: Pseudomonas sp. ok266 (assembly GCF_900110195.1). Taxonomy (NCBI): domain Bacteria; kingdom Pseudomonadati; phylum Pseudomonadota; class Gammaproteobacteria; order Pseudomonadales; family Pseudomonadaceae; genus Pseudomonas; species Pseudomonas sp. ok266. Next base: position 189,321 of record NZ_FOCU01000014.1, read on the forward strand.
GTTTCCATTGAAACGGCTAGTGACCCGCACTTCTTCCGCTGCACCATTTGGCCCATGGAGAGTCCAGGTAGTGACGCCACTAGGATGACCAAAAGTTACACAATCATGATTGACCAAATCTCCAAGCGAATCAGGTACGCCTCTTTTTCTGAGGTAATTCGGGCTGGCCACCAGACCTTCGTTACCAGCTCCAAGGAGTTGGCGACCCACATATCCTGAGTCTTGTAACGCTCCGCCTCGAAACGCAATGTCGATACGATCAGCGATCAAATCGGCGCGTGCATCACTCAGCACAAAGTCGACGTGTACCCGTGGATGCGCCTCGAGAAAATCGGCTACCCACTCCATAGGAAAGAAGTCGAAAAAATCAGCCATTGCCGCAATGCGGACGGTGCCACTCGGCTCTTGGTTTCCTGTCATCAGCTGCTCACCAGCGTCAATCAGTCCATCCACGGCTCCACAGCATCGCTCGTGAAAAGCCTCGCCAGACTGGGTGAGTGTGAGCTTGCGCGTGGAGCGCTGCAGCAGCCTTGTACCGAGTTGAGCCTCAAGCTGTTGAACCCGCCGGCTTAAGGTGTTTGAGGGCATTCCAAGCTGCCGTGCTGCCTCAGCGAAACTACCGCTGCGCACCACTTTTACAAACAATGCGACGTCATTCAGATCGATCATCTTGCTGCCACCCACTCCAAAAATGGATCAGTTCAATCCAATTATGCCATCTAATAAATCAATCAATAGACGCATATCCTTCAGTCATTGCTGCAGCTGACCTTCACTTGCCGGAATCTCCTGCGGGCTGACCGTCAAGGCTTTTCGGCATCACTGAGTTCATCCACATCCAGTCCAGGCAGCCGGAACTCCGCTCGACGACATCGTCTGTCGGCAAGGGAGAACAAAGAGAAAACATATGACCGCCACCGTAGTAGTTCGACCACGCGCCATTGTCCATCGTACTGAAGGAACCACACATGGCCCCATAACGAGGCTTATGAGTCCAGGTGATCTAGGAGAGCTGTTGAAACCGTTTATTTTCCTGGACATTTTCAGTCTGAACGCCAGTGGTAGTAAGTCGAGTTTTGGCATGCATCCGCACTCAGGAATCGCAACGGTTACCTTCATGACAAAAGGGGATGTCTCTTATGAGGACACCACTGGGGCGACCGGTCTACTGCTCGCGGGTGGTGTTGAATGGATGCAGGCCGGCAATGGGGTGTGGCACGACGCTACGCTAGCAAGCGAGTCCGCAATACAGGGATTCCAGCTCTGGGTGGCATTGCCGCCGCCGCTTGAAAACGCTCCCGCGATGAGTACCTACCTTGATCCGTCGCAAGTTCCACAAGTGGGCCCAGCACGGGTACTACTGGGACGTTACGGGGCAGCCAAAAGCCTGATCGAAGTACCGAGTGAAATGAACTATCTCGCCGTGAGTTTAAAAGACGGTGAGCACTGGCGTTACACCCCACCGTCCGGTCACAACGTTGCCTGGCTCGCGGTTAGTTCAGGAAGTCTGGACGCAGGAGGGTTGGTCAATGTCGGCGAATTAGCTGTGTTCGAAGAGTCAGAGCACCACATCAACTTCATCGCGAAAGGCGATTGCTCCTTCGTGATGGGGTCGGCGGTAAAGCATCCGTACGACCTGGTAACAGGTAACTACTCGGTTCACACGAGCAAGGCAGCTCTGGCGCAGGGCGAAACGGAAATACAGCGGATTGGTACACGGCTGCGGCAGCAAGGACGGCTCAACTAGCGCCGCTCAACCCGGCGTGAAAATCATCTCGACGATAACTATCCAACACCCCAAATCATACTGAGGCACGTCATGACAGCGAGCAATCTCAACCTTCTTTTGTCCCCCACCCGAATCGCCAACCTCCCCCTGAAAAATCACATGGTGATGGCGCCGCTGACGCGAAGCCGAGCTGGCCAAGGCGATGTTCCAACTTCCACAGTGGTCGAGTATTACCGTCAACGTGCAAGCGCCGGCCTCATCATTACTGAGGGTTCTCAGGTCTCGGCTCAAGGCAAAGGCTATATGAGAACACCGGGCATTTTCACCAACGAGCAAATCGCCGGCTGGAAACACGTGACCGACGCCGTGCATGCAGAAGGCGGACGGATATTTCTCCAGCTCTGGCACGTTGGGCGCCTGTCACACTCCCTAGTACAGATCGATAATCAGCTGCCGGTAGCCCCCTCAGCGATCAAAGCTGATGGCGAGATCTACACGCCTGAAGGACTGAAGCCTTACGAGTCGCCACGAGCTCTGAGTCTGGATGAAATTCCTGGTGTGATTGCGGATTTTCGCCAAGGTGCTGAAAACGCGAAGCGTGCAGGTTTTGACGGTGTGGAAATACATGGCGCGAACGGCTACTTGATCGATCAGTTCCTGCGCGATGGCACCAACACCCGAACCGATTCATACGGCGGCTCTGCAGAAAATCGCGCTCGGTTTCTTAAGGAGGTTGTGGAGTCGGTCATCGAAGTATTCGGGGCTAGCCGCGTGGGCGTTCGCCTGTCACCGATTTTTAATTACTTCTCCATGAGCGACAGCGATCCCCAAGCGACATTCAACTATGCAGCAAAAATGCTCAGTCGCTACGGGCTAGCCTACATTCACGTAGTAGAAGTCGGTGCGGGTTCATTCGACTTCAGAGAACTGAAGCGTCGTTTCGCAGGCACCTACATCGCCAATGGGGGCTATGACGCGGAACGCGCAGAAACGTCCCTCAGAGAAGGAAATGCTGATCTGGTGTCCTTTGGCACTGCGTTCCTAGCCAACCCGGATCTGGTAGAGCGATTCGAACAGGGTGTCGCATTGAATGACGCAGACCCGACCACCTTCTATCAGGGTGAGGAGCGAGGTTATACGGATTACCCGACCATGGCCCAGATTCGATAACGATGAAGTGCTGCGGGAAGCGCAGTCGCTGCCAGCTGCCTCTCGCAGATTAATCGGGCCGGCAGGTAGCAATGCTGAGCCGGAGTAGGAGTCTGCGCCCTCTCCGGTAATCACCTGCAAATCTGCGGCAAGCCTGTCTTGACAAACAAACTGTGATCACATATCACTTAATGAGGTTTTCTTGTCTACGCACTCCGTAGCCACGAAAGAACTCATGAACAAAAATAAGACAGGACGCATTAGCTATGAACGTGATGAAGCGGCTGACACCCTATACCGGATTGAGAGTTTTGATTTCCGGTGGGGCAGCAGGCATTGGCGAATCGATCGCGGCTGCATATCTCGAAATTGGGGCAAGAGTCCATGTATGCGATGTAAGTGAGCAGGCGATCGCACAATTTCGTGAGCGCTATCCAGAGGCTTTGGCCACATTGGCTGACGTCTCCGACTCTGCTCAAATTAAGCGAGTCTTCGAGATACAACAGGAGTGGGTGGATGGGCTCGATGTACTTATCAACAATGCAGGCATAGCAGGGCCGACCGGCGGAATCGACAAAATTAGCGATGCAGAATGGGAACAGACAATAGACATCAATCTCAATGCGCAGTATCGCTTCGCTCATCATGCTGTCCCCCTCCTAACGAAGTCAGAACACGCACACATCATTCATATTTCATCGGTCGCGGGGCGCTTAGGCTATGCCTGGCGGACTCCATACGCCGCGACCAAGTGGGCCATCGTTGGTCTTATGAAGTCATTGGCAGCCGAGTTGGGCGAAAAAGACATTCGAGTCAACGCACTGCTGCCAGGCATCGTCGAGGGCCCGCGCCAGGATCGCGTCATCAGTGATCGCGCCAAACAGTTAGGCATTTCAGAGCCGGAGATGCGCCAACAAACATTGAAGAAAATATCATTGCGCCGGATGACTCCACCCGAAGACGTGGCAGCAATGGCCTTATTTCTATGCTCTCCTGCTGCTAACAATGTGACAGGGCAAGCGATCAGCATCGACGGCAATGTCGAGTATCTTTGATTAGTCAGACCTACACGTCTCGCCACCGACCGTGGTAGCGAGACGCTTATTGTGCGTGTGCTAAAGAGCTCGTTTCTCCCGAATTCCGTCACTTTCTATACCGGCACATCCGTGATCACAGTTGTCTCATTTTCCTATGCTGGCTGATCGAACCTGCCTATAATTCTCGTCATGAACCTATCCACACTAGTAACGCCCATGATCCGCCAGACCCTCAGTGCGGACGTTTATGCCCAACTGCGTGATCTGCTGATAAGCGGACGCGTTATGCCTGGGGAAAAGCTCTCGCTCAGATCTATAGCGGACGCTCTTGGTGTTAGCGTCATGCCAGTGCGAGAGGCTGTTCACAGGTTGGTCGCTGAGCAAGCGCTTGAAATGGCGGCTAATCGATATATTCGCGTTCCTGTACTGACAGTCAGTCAATTCCGGGAAATCACCAGTATCCGGTTGAATCTGGAGGGGCAAGCGGCAGCTCGTGCTGCGGAGCTTGTTGATTCGCAGGCGCTGGCTGAGATTGAAAAGATACACGAGGCATTTTGCGCAGAGTTTGCAAAAGGCGCTCCCGATGAGTCACGGCTGATTACGCTGAACAAAGAATTGCATTTCGCAATTTATAATCAGGCGGACATGCCCATCCTGCTCCAGATAGTTGAGTCCCTGTGGCTGAGAATAGGGCCTATCATCAACTATGACCTACGATCTGGCACTGAGCGTGTGGTTCAGCGAGTGCAAGCCAGTCATCACGCAGCGATGGTTGATGCTTTAAAGAAGGGTGACTCGGTTGCCGCCTGTGAATCACTGCAAGATGACATCAAAAGTGCTGCCGAGTTTATCCTGAATACAGGGGCGCTGATCGTTGCCGATGCGCATAAGCCTGTCGAAGTTGATTAATTTCACCAACAAGTTTTAAGAAGAGGCGCCCTGATAACAGAGCGCCTCTTTTTTGCTCGCTTATTACATTTGAGCACCGATCATCCAAGGCACTGTTTCTTCATTGCCAACGCCCAACGCCTCGCTTTTAGATTTTTCCCCAGAAGCCACTCGTATGAGCATGTCGAAAATCTCTTTACCCTTCGATTCAAGGGTGGCATCGCCATCCATGACATCCCCGCAGTTGATGTCCATATCATCCTTCATGCGAGTGTACATCTTGGTATTCGTCGCAAGCTTGATCGAAGGAGCAGGTTTGGCGCCAAAGCACGAGCCGCGTCCGGTGGTGAACGCAACGAGGTTTGCGCCGCTGGCGATTTGGCCAGTGGCTCCCATCGGGTCGTAGCCAGGTGCATCCATAAACACCAAGCCTCGGACTGTAATGGGCTCGGCGTAACGATAAACGCCCATGAGTGCTGAGGAGCCACTTTTGGCAACTGCGCCTAGAGACTTTTCGAGAATGGTCGTCAGGCCGCCAGCCTTGTTACCAGGCGTGGGGTTGTTATCAATACTGCCTTTTTCGCGGTCTGCGTAGCTTTCCCACCATTTGATAAGGTCGACGATACCCTGGCCGACCTCACGGGTTGCAGCGCGACGAGTCAGCAGGTGTTCAGCGCCGTAGATCTCCGGCGTTTCGCTAAGGATGGCCGTTCCACCTTGCGCTACGAGCATATCGACAGCCACACCGAGGGCGGGATTGGCCGTGATGCCCGAGTATCCGTCTGAACCGCCGCACTGGAGCGCCACGGTCAGGTGCCGCGCCGAGACCGGCTCGCGTCGGCACTCGTTGGCAACCGGCAGCATCGATTCCACGGCGGCAATGGCGGCATCCGCTGCGTTGCGGGTTCCGCCAACGTCTTGGATGACCACGGGAGCGATAAGCTTGCCGGTCTCGATGCCCTGGGCCATGAACAGCGCCCCCATCTGATTGGCTTCACAGCCAAGGCCGATGACGACCACGCCAGCGAAGTTGGCGTGCTTGATGAAACCGCCTAGCGTGCGCCGCAGTTGGTTCACCCCCTCGCCATTGTGCTCTATGCAGCAACCGAAGCTGTGGGTGATCGGCACCACACCGTCCACGTTTGGGTAAGCATCCAGCACACCGTTTCGCGAGAAGTGTTCAACCACCATTTTGGTAACAGTGGAGGAGCAGTTCACAGTGCTCACTACACCAATGTAGTTTCGAGTTGCTACTCGCCCGTCAGCGCGGACGAAACCTTGGAATGTCACAGGAGAGGCTGCAGGCGACGCGACTTTGGCATCCTCGCCGAACGCGTAGTCTCGCTCGAACGTCGCCATCTCCAGATTGTGCGTATGCACGTAATCGCCTGGCTCAATGGGTTTAGTAGCAAAGCCAATGATCTGGCCATAACGCAGAACAGGATCACCTGGGTTTACGTGTGCGAGGGCGATTTTGTGCGCTGCGGGCACATCGGCGAGCACCACGATATTATCGAACTCCGCAACCACGGTTCCTTGAGGTATCGAAGCGCGTGCGATTGCAACATTATCGTCGGGATGTAGTTTAAGTGCCAGGGATGTACTCTTCATTTTGTCCTCGCATTATCAGTAATACACGGCGCAGCCTGGGGCAATACAATGTTGTCCCGCGTTTTTGTAGTAATCGTTTCTTGTGCCTGACGTAGTTTCAAACTTAGGAATGCTGCGAGCGTTAAAAGAGCCGCTACAATAATGAGTCCATTCTTCGTGCTCCCAGTAGTTTGTTCAACGAAGCCCAGAAGTGAAGGGCCGAAGAAACCACCTGTAATACCAAAGGTATTCACTAACGCCAGACCCGCCGCCATACCTGCTCCCGCTAGTCTTGAACTGGCAAAAAGGAATATCACAGGCTGAACAACGAAAAACATCGATGCCGTAAGAGTGAATCCTATTAGAGCTATCAGTGGAGTGGTAAAGGCCGCGAGGGTCAATCCAGCCGACATCAGGAGCAGCCCACCGAACATTATTTTGCGTGAAATTTTTGGAGTAGTTGCATACTTTGGAAGAAACGCTGCCCCGAGTGCTGCTGCGATCCATGGGATTGAGTTTAACAATCCTATTTGTAATGATGACAAGCCTCCATACGTTCCAATGATGCCCGGCAAGAAGAAAATTACCGAATACACACTAACTTGGTGGAGGAAGTACACCGCAATCGCAAGCCAAATCTGAGGGATTTTAAGAACGCCCTTAAAAGAATGACCTACATTACCGGAGGCGATTTCTTCATCATGTTCTTTCTTCAGAACTTGCTCTACTTCAGTGACTTGTTCCTTTGACAGCCAACTTGCCGTAGATGGGCCGTCCGGAAGCTTTCGCCAAATCACGACGGAGAATAGAACAGCTGGAATCCCCTCCAAGAAGAAAAGCCACTGCCAGCCGTGCCAACCCCAGATTCCATCCATCTCTAACAGCAGCCCGCCAACCGGCCCGCTGATGATGTTCGCGAGACAGACCCCGATTAGAAAATAGCCACTGGCTCGTGCCCTTTGCTCACGACCAAACCAATAGGTTAGATAGAGCATTACACCTGGGAACAATCCGGCTTCAGCTGCGCCCAGTAGCGCGCGGGCAATGTAAAACGTAGTCTCATCGGTAATGAAGGCCATACCGGCAGACAACAACCCCCAGGTGATCATGATCCTGGTGATCCAGAGTCGGGCACCTACCCGGTGCATGATCAGGTTACTGGGTACCTCCATGAGTGCATAGGTAAGGAAGAAGAGCCCTGCACCAAAACCGTAGGCGGCAGCGGAAATACCCAAGTCTACTGCCATGTGTGTTTTGGCAAGTGAAATGTTAGTTCTGTCTAGAAAGCTTATAATGTAAGCAAAGATTAACATCGGCATTAGTTTGCGAAACATTAAAGCGTTCAGCGACTGTCCCTTTTGTATTTTTGTATGGGTCGTAGCTAACATGGTTCATTTTCTCCTCATGAGGATAAGTTGCTAAGGCGCGAGTGTTGTGCCGCGACCTTTAGTTATCAAAATATCCTCTAGATAGGCTTTACGGGGATGAATACCCGCGTTTAGAAATTGACGTTATCGCCACCTTTGAGCTTCAGGATTTCCCTCGCGTCAGCAGGTGTCGCCACTTCAAGTGAAAGCCCTTCGAGAATTTTGCGCATACGCGAGACTTGATCGGCGTTGCTTTTTGCCAATTGGCCCGGCCCGTCCCAAAGCGAGTCTTCAAGACCCACACGCACGTGTCCTCCAAGCGTGGCTGATTGAGCACCAATGCTCATCTGCTGCTTTCCTGCTGGAAGAACCGACCACTGATAGTCATCTCCGAAAAGACGATCAGCTGTGCGACGCATATGCAGGACGTCCTCAGGGTGACCGCCGATACCGCCCAAAATGCCGAAAACCGATTGGATCAAAAATGGGGGTTTGATGAGGCCGCGATCAATGAAATGTGCAGCGGTGTAGAGATGCCCAATGTCATAGCATTCGATTTCAAAACGGGTACCGTTCTCACTGCATGACTCGAGGATGTGGGCTATGTCGGTAAATGTGTTTTTGAAAATGCGGTCATGGCTGCCGACGAGGTATGGTTCCTCCCAAGCGTGTTTGAACTCCTTAAACCGATTAAGCATTGGGTAAAGACCCATGTTCATCGTGCCCATGTTCAGTGAGGCCACTTCCGGTTTGAACTGATGTGCTGGACGAAGTCGATCTTCAAGCGACATTGTCGGTGCGCCACCTGTAGTCAGGTTTATCACCACATCGCTAGCCTCTTTAATAGCCGGCAGAAACTGCTTAAACAGTTCCGGATCCTGAGAGGGGCTGCCATCAATTGGGTTACGAGCATGTAGGTGAACAATTGAGGCGCCAGCCTCAGCGGCACCAATCGCCGCTTCGGCAATTTGACCTGGTGTTACCGGCAGGTAACGGGACATGGAAGGTGTATGAATTGCGCCGGTGACCGCGCAAGTGATGATGACTTTACGAGCCATGGTGACCTCCTGGTTACTTTTATTTTGGTGTTCAGGATGAAGTGATGCCGTCAGGAATTTGGTGCTTGACGCTTGTGCGCAGCGAGAGCCATAAGGCGGCGGTCACGCCAGGCGGATCGCAATGCAATGCCTTCAAGTTCAAGTTTTTGGCGGCGCTCGTCATGTACTCGGGCGACTGCTGATTCCGACCAGTCAAAAGCATTTTCGGAATTGATCGTTTCGCGATTTTGCTGACCGTAGCGTTTGGCATAGTCAGATACGCCGGCAGGGGCGTTGAGATCGATGGTTTCGAAGGGGCCCATAAATGACCAGCGGAGGGCGAGTCCATCTTTGAGCACCCGATCAATATCCTCCGAGCTGGCAAAGCCTTCCTCATGCAATTTGAAGCATTCGTTGAGGACTGCTGCTTGGACTCGGTTCAACAAGAAGCCGTGGATCTCTCGGGATAGAACGACAGGGCTCTGCCCTGCTGCGGTGTAGATCTCATGTGCTCGAATCATCACTTCAGATTCTGTCCACGGCGCAGGGCAAAGCTCCACAAGAGGAACTAAGTAAGGTGGGTTGGTAGGGTGTGCAACTACGCAGCGCCCCCGACCTGGTAGATCTTTAGTGAACTCGGAGGCCGGTAACCATGAAGTTGAACTGGCAAGAATCGCGGCCTTGGGCGCCAACGCATCCATTCGACTGAAGATATCGATTTTCGCCTCCACCGTTTCCCGAACGTTTTCCTGTACGAGCACCACGTCACGTAGCGCATCAGCCAAGTCGGGAACGCAAGTAATGCGTGCCAGCACGGTGAGGGGGGCGTCATTAAGAAGATCGAATTCTGCGAGCTCATTAAGTCTCGCTTCGATGTAGGCATGGCTGTTCTGCATTGTCTGCAGATCCATGTCGTGTAAACGCACCGAATGTCCCGCCCGAGCAAAAACAATCGCCCAAGCTCTCCCAATCAGGCCTGCGCCAACGATTGCAATGGGGCCACGCTCGGTCGCAGATGGAGTTGTACTTCGCATGATGTTCTCCAAATTTTGTATTTATGTTTAGGAGTAATCGTTTGAGCGGTTGGTGAACAATGCTGACGCTCAGATGTTCGCTCTGAGACAGATGCTATCCACTGTGATCACAGATCACAAGAAAATAATTCTGATTGTCTGACGATCGGCTATGGAAGGGATTCGAGGGTCGAGATAGCTCCCGCAACGGCCTGAGCCTCGGTGGGTCGGCGCGCTTTAGGTTTTTGTGCGGGAATAGAAAAGGTTTTTTTCGGGATTGAACCTTCGCGTTAAATAAACGCAGAAAAGCCCGCCTGACGAGCGGGCTCCTCAATCAGATCTTTCAGCCTGCGTGGCCGTGACCCGCTTCACGAAGGAAAGCGCGTACCGTGTCACAGAACTCCATTGGGTTCTCAGTCATTGGATAGTGGCCAGTACCTGCGAGCACGGCGATTTTACTGCCGGGAATGCGAGATGCTGTCTCCTCAACCTTCTCTTGGTACACCAACCAATCCGCATCACCGCGCAGAAGTAAAACAGGCGCTTTGATCTTTCCAACTTGTTGCCGCTGATCAAAGTTCGCATAGCCTGTGAGGTCACCCTTCATCACCTGCGGCGTAGTTCGCGAGATCTGCCACACCACCTCCCTCGCACGATCTGGTGGAGTGCGATTGCCCGTCATCGAACGAGACCAGGCACCGATGATCTCTGGCCCATTCATGAGCAACATATCGAGGAAGAACTCGGAAACCGTCGGGGTAAAATCTGCCCCTTCAGCTGAAATGATCGCGCTGTACGCATCGGGCCGACGCGCCCCCAATTCCAGCACCAGATTGCCACCCATCGAGCATCCCATGATGGCGGGTTTCTCAAGTCCCAAGGCCTCCATAAGGTGCTCATTGAACTCCGTATGGCGAGTGAGGCTGTGGAATGGGCCTGATTCGGGTAGCTCTGATTTGCTGTGCCCGGGGGCGTCAATTGCGATGACGCGGAACTCATCTGAGAGACCGTCCAGTACGTGCCTGTACATCAGAGAATCTTGTGATGCTGCGTGGAAGCAAACGAGTGGACGCCCCTCCCCTGATTCTTCGTAGTAAACGCGAATTCCATCAACAGTAATGTACCGTCCTACCGTCTCTTTCCCCGACGGCTTAGGCCCGGGAGAGTACGAGACTGGTGGGTTATTATTGGCTTTCCCTACACGCTTCATTGCGTCGAACGCGCGGGCCATCACATCTACGTACTGCCATGCAGCGACCACGTTGCCCTCAAGCTCAAGTTTTCCCAATCCAGGGGACAACGCTTCAAACCAGTCAATCTTTCCGTCAAGAACGCGCTGCCACTCATCATCAGCACCAGACACAATGATGTCTGCGCCCAACGGGCTTCCTTCGGGGTAAACCGCAACGACTTTACCGGCGAGAACCGCAAGCGTTGAGAAACCTGTGCTGTGCTTGAATTGAATGCGCCCATCAAAATAGCGAGCAGCGGCAGTCCAATCAGCATCACCGTTTAACTCGTCGGCGAATTGGCTCAACCATTTGGCATCATTAATAAGGGTCATGACTTTCTCCTAGCTTTAACTATCCCCAAGGGGATTTTCTTGTAATTGCAGGTACGATCGGTTCGTTACAAACCCATGTTGCAAGAGGACTTCGATACCAGCGCCTTGTCGTACTTAAGGAACCAGCCAGTAGTTTCACGGGTGAAGAAAATGGTGATGATGGCCGCCAGTACCATTAGGCCGGAGATAAAGTAGAGCGCGTAGTTGTAGCCCGCAGCCTGCTCAAAGCCACCACCTGCGCCGATGAACATCCCGATCACGAATGGCCCAAAGCCACCGGCGTAAATACCGACGTTGACGATTGAGCCCGCCAGGCCAGTCGTGCCTTGCTTCGCAGAGTCAAACGCAATGGCATACAGCAACGTGTAGGGCGCGTTCATCGCGAATCCAGCAAACAACTGAATCGCGATAAGCCAAGTCAGGCTGACGGATGAGTATTTGAAGAGGTACATGCCCACCGCAAGCCACGCGAAAACAAGCACTAGGCAAAGCTTTCGGCCCGCACGGTCTGAAATCCACCCCCAAACGATCTGGCCGATACCACCGGTGATCGTGAAGAGCACTGAGTAAGCAGCTGCCTCTGCGAAGTTATAATGGGCAACAAAAGCTAGGTACTGAGGTAGCCAGAAGCTGATGCCGAAGTAGCCAACGATTGCGAACATCGAGATAAGAGCGATAGCGGAGATGTTCGGATTTTTCATTGCAGACTTGAACGCGCCTTTAGGCACTTCCACCACACCCTGTACCGCTTCCATTGATGGAGGGGTCTCACCGACGGCTTGAGCGTGTTCAACAAAGGACTGGTAACGCTTCTTCGTACTGAACCACCAGTAGACCGAAAAGATGATGATCATCGGTACAGGGAACAGCAGGAATGCCAAGCGCCAATTTTCCGGGCCGTAAGCGTGGAGTAGAGCACTGATCGCTAAGCCACCGATCAATGTGCCCCAAGGGTATCCGGTGTGATGAAGTCCTAGGGCGAAACCACGGCGCTCCTTCGACCACCACTCAGACAAGGAGGTGACTTCGATGGCTTCGCCAGCACCGCCAAATGCGTGAGACATCACTTGCAGCGCGACAAGCACTCCAAGCGAGCCTGTCAAGAAATTGAGGCCGGTCAGAAAGGTGAATAGCGTGTATGCAATCACGATTGGCAGGTGGCGGTATTTTCGCATCCATCCCTGACCGCCTTTATCAGCCCAAATCATGCAAGGCACGGCTATCAAAGATGTAGCGATCGTGATGAACGCGGCAAGCAGCCCAGTCAGCTCAGCGCTTGTCTTGAACTCGCTGGTGATGGAGGGCAATACCATAAAGAACATCTGGCGGGAGTTGGCATCCATGGCATACACGAGCCACAAAAGAGCCATCGCGCCCCACGAGGCTGCACCTGCTCCTTTTGGCACACGATTGACCGCAGGTAATGCTTCGATTTTGTCTTGAGCAAATCCCATGGGGATATCTCCGGGTATTTATTTTTATTCTCCGGCTGAGGATCGGTGTTTTGCACACATACGCCTCAACATCCGAGATGATCCAGCACTTGTCGTACTGCTCACCATGGACAGAGGTTATGGCTCAATTTCAGGGCTGAATATAGCTGGCAAAGCACACCTGCTGTGACCGCCAGGAACAGGTCAGTGGCACAAAATGAGAGAAGCGCCAGCGAAGCATTTGGCTAAGTAAATACTGGGGAGTAGGTCTCAAATTTTTGAGAGCTCTGTTGGGCACGGATCAGGAGGGGAAATTACAGAGAGGTGGAGTATTGGCTCCCTTGTGCAGGAGCCAAAGTTGCAAGCTTGCGCGGAGGTAGAGCGAAAGTAAGCGCGGGGCCGTAGTGGCTGTCAAGGTAAGCGTCCGGCTAACTCACCTTCCAAAGTCCAGCATTAAGGGCGATGGTGGCCGCGTATTTTAAGCGGGCGCGATGACCCTTATCTCCCAACACCTGATCGCCCACAGTCGCCCCTTAGTCGTTGTTTTTCGATTAATAACGTCAGGGCAGCATTCACTCGGCTGCCCAACTCTGGCTAGAAATCGGTGATTGTTGTACCGGCTACGGTTTCGGCGAAACCGACGCCGAGCAGGTGTGCCGGGGTTTCAAAACCTGCACGCCGTTCCCCGCTCAGCACTCGGCGTGCCGCCTCAACCGCCGCCAGCGGTGTGTAGGTGTACCCGTTGACGGTCTCGATCACCGAGCGGGCCACGCTGCTATCTGCATCCACGACCTCGGCCACGGCCAATGCTCGATGCGCCAGACGCTGCTCTTCACTCGGGCCTTCCGGCAATAGCGAGAGGTCGCCCTCGGGAAAGGCGGCATCCGGGATGTGCACGTACACGGCTATGTTAGGGATACCTGTGGAGCGCCAACCCGTCACCAGATCCCCGAATGACAATGGCACACACAGCTTTGGGCCAGCGCCAAAATCAAACTCGCGGGGAGGCTGGTCGGGGGCTGCCACGAGCTCCCCTTCAATACGCGCCAGAACCCCTACGCCGATGATCTCACTCACGCTTGATGCCGAGCCGCGAGACATGGGGCCTGCCACTTGCAGCGCCACGTTCAACGATTGGGGTTGTTCAACCCTGGCTGCGACATGCAGAGCCAGGCAGTCGGTCGGCACCACGTCCCAGCCAACGCCAGGCAACAACATGACACCCGCTTGCGCAGCTTCGAGATTCAATGACTCGGCCAGCCGGTAAACGTTAATCTCTGCGGTGATGTCGAGGTAGTCCACACCTGTCCCGATGCAGGCGCGCATCAAAGGCTCTGCGGTATATGCGAATGGCCCGGCGAAATTCAGCAGGACGCTGATACCGTCCAATGCGTCTGCCGTCACACCTTCAGCGCCAAATACGCGAAAAGGCAGCTCCAGTTCGGCGGCCAGAGGCGCCAGTCGGTCAGCGCTACGGCCTGCCAGAATCAGATCCAGGCCCACCGCTTTGGCGTGCTGCGCGGCCATGCGTCCGGTGTAGCCGGTCGCACCATAAATCATCAGAGTTTTCATTGGGCGTGCTGCCAGTTCTTGTAAACGAATTCGAGGCTATAGCCGTCCGGGTCGAGGACATTGGCCGCGTAGTAGTTCGGGTCGTAATGCAGACGTGCGCCGGGAGGGCCATTATCTGTTGCGCCTTGGGCGATCGCCGCTGCATAGGCGACATCGACCTCGGCACGGCTATTGGCGACGAAACCTACGTGCACCGCCTGTCCCTCCACTACCCCTTCGCGCAGCCAGAAGAACATTCGGCCATGGGCGCCAAAGCCCTTGAGGTCAGGATGACCAGGAGGCCCGTCCTTGCCGTCGTAATCCAGACGAGCGGTGATGCCAAGCGGCGTCAGTGCTGCCTCATAAAAGTGTATCGAGCGCTTGATGTCGCTTACCGAGAGAAAAATATGATCGAGCATGGAGCCTCCATGATTCAGATGATGTAGCCGCCTGCGACTTCGATGGTTTGCGCGTTGATCCAGGCGCTTTCCTGAGACAGCAGCATCGCAATAACACGAGCGACGTCTTGCGGCTCGCCCACCCGGCCCAGTGCTGTCTGACCGGCCAGCATGGCTTCAAACTCATCGTTCAAACCGCCCCCCAGCTCAGTACGAATGGCACCAGGCGAAACCGCATTGGCACGAATACCGCGCTCACAAAATTCTTTCGCCATATAGCGGGTCAGCACTTCGAGACCGCCTTTAAAGGCCGCATACGGCGCGACCCCTGCTGTCGCGACGCGTGTTGTGGCACTGGTCAGGTTGACGATGGTCGCGCCATCTTCAAGTAGCGGCAGCAGCGTTTGAGTGAGGAAGAAAGGCCCCTTGAGGTGCACTGCGAACAGACCGTCGAATTGCTCCTCGCTGACTGACTCCAGCGGGTTGAACAGACCGTAGCCTGCGTTATTTACCAGACCTGCCAGCGTGTTTGTGCCCCAGGTAATTTCCAGAGCGGAGACCACGGCATCACGAAATGCAGCAAAGCTTGAGGTGTTACTTACGTCCAGCCGCAGCGCAACCGCCTTGCCGCCAGCGGCCTCGATTTGCCGGACGACCTGGTGAGCTGCATCAGGATTCTGGTTGTAGGTAAGGATGACGCCCATCCCCCGTTCGGCAATATGGAAAGCAGCGCTGGCGCCGATGCCGCGACTGCCTCCGGTGATAACGATGACGCCCATGGTGCACTTCCCGTGTCGATGACTTGAGCCTCCACAGTAGAGTCCCCGGCCATCCAGAACGTGGCCATTCCTACTCGAAACCTGCCTGTTTCTGCTTTTTGCTTGCCAAGTCCCAAACGAGCCGGGCAGGATCCAGCCCATGACCACACAATTGAATGAACTGCGAGCCCTGACCTCAAGTGCTGAAAATCGGCGCACTGAGACAGGAATCCCCAGGGTAGCCATGGTGCAGGGTGAGATTCCCGAGCACATGCTGGCCGCCGTCTACGAGCCGATGATCAACCTGATTCTCCAGGGCAGTAAAACCATGACCGTCGGGGAGCAGACGTTGCACTATGACCCGGCGACGTACTTCGTGATGTCCATCGAGCTGCCCGCCGTGGGCACAGTTTATCCGGCGTCGACTGGAGAGCCTTATCTCGCGGTAAGCCTGACGCTCGACCCGGTGGCGCTAACCACGCTGCTGGCCGACCTACCTCTTCCGGCTGATCGCCATGACCAAGATCCGGGTTTTTCAGTAGCGCCGGTCACGCCTCAGTTGATGGACGCTTGGGTGCGCCTGCTGCGCTTGATGGGTGACCCGCAAAGTATCGCCGCCCTGGCGCCCGCATACGAACGCGAGATCCTCTACCGTGTACTCCAAGGCCCTCACGGCTGGATGCTGCGTGAAATCGCCGCGCCGGACTCTGCGATGGCCCGCGTCAATCAGGCCATTCAATGGATCCGCCGCGACTTCGCCGAATCTATTCGGGTAGAACATATGGCAGAGAAAGCAGCGATGAGCGTTTCGGCATTTCACCGACACTTCAAGGCGGTAACCACGCTGAGCCCTCTGCAATATCAGAAGCGTGTACGCCTGCTTCAGGCTCGCACCCTTATGGTTGCCAACGCCAGAAGCGTCACTGCGGCTGCCTTTGAAGTCGGGTATGAAAGCAGCACCCAGTTCAGCCGAGATTACGCAAAAGTCTTCGGGCTACCGCCCTCACGAGACGCTGCGCGCATTCAGCACGAGAGTAAAGTTTCAAGGGCTTGATCAGATCAAATACCGGCGAGGACTGCGGGATCTCCCGTCCGCCAGACGTTGTCCACCACGATGTGCTGAATGCGCCAGGTTTCACCCTGCCTGACCAGGTTCACGTCGTAACGGTTTTTCATGAGATAGGAACGGGAGTGATCAGTTTTCAAAACATGTTGGGCTTCTACCAACGCATCCAGCACTGCCTTATCCCCTTCAAGGGTGACGCGGGGATTGTTCACAGAGTGCGTGGTGTCGACTTGGCTAAGTGACGTCATGAGGGCCTGTACGATGGTGTCACGACCTTCAAGAACAGGGTATTCGAAACCGGCTTTGGCTGCTGCGGGCCGGAAATCAGAAGCGGCACTATCTGTAAGCACCGAGGCCATAAGCCCGGCATCACGAAGATCAATACCTGCAGCGTAGCCATATAGAGCTTCGGCGACTGCAAGCTTGTCAGCGGTTTCTTGATCGTATTGAGAGGACATGACTAACACCCTAAGTTAAGTAAGGCCTCAGGGTATAAGATGCGGATCAAATAACAATTACGCACTTTAAAGTAATCAGGTATATCCAAATACACCACATGCGCGAGCGCGAGGCGTGATCCATGAATAATACCAACATCGACATATCGAGCGGGACGGCCAGCTGTCCAAGCCGCTATTTGTTGGATCAGATCGGTGACAAGTGGACGATGTTGATTCTTACGACACTGTGTGAAAAGCCGCTTCGCTTTAACGAACTGAAGCGGTGCCTGGACGGTATCACTCAAAAAGCGCTGACCCAGGCGCTCAGAAGGCTCGAACGCAACGGGATCCTTGCGCGCCGTGTCATACCCTCTTCACAAGTTGGGGTGGAGTATCGAATCACGCCGCTGGGGCGGACACTGGAAGAACCTTTCAAAGCTCTACATATCTGGACGATTGTGCATCTGGCGACAGTCGTCAAGGCGCAATTGGATTTTGATGAGCGCGAAGCAGAAGCGGAATGACACTGCTGGATCACTCAGCTCACAGCTGCAAACATGCCAGCGATAATCCTGGCATCGAGCAAAGCGTGGTGTGGCAACTCCGCGCCTTCGCGGGTTGGCTTGAGCGTCGTTGCATCGGTAGGAAAATTACGAACGATCCTGGGCTAGCGTCCGTCCTCATAAACCAAGTCGCAAAATAAGCTCCCAGTCGTAATTAGGGGCGTCAGTGAAGATCTCGACTTCTTCATTGAACGACGTCAGAAATCCGAGCGGCGTTGACCTAGCGCCAACAATGGGCCGTGAGTCCCTCCCGCCCCATAGCTGCTGGAGCACGATTTCCTTAACGAACTCACTACAGTCTTCTTATCGCGTAAGCGTCCGCCCACCTCGCCTTGCGTAAGTCAGGCCGGCCCCCACTGATGCGGCAGCAGCTACGCGCATGTTCCCCGGCACGACTGGGCTGAAGTCATACACAACTGCTTTCAGTGCCGAAAACGGCGTCGTGCTGTAAGCCCAGACGTAGGCCCGGCGGTTTTTCTTCTCGCCTGGCGCAAGTATTTGAACCGGCGTTTCGTCAGCGTGAATCACGCCCTGGTTCAGCACCGCTTTTAGCGGTACGAATGCCGGTAGTGAAGTCGCTGGAGGGCTGGTCTCGATAGAGCGGCATCCATTTGCGGACGACGTTGGCATTGATGCCGTGGTTGATGGCGACACTTGATACGATTGCGCCAGGTTGCAGGCATTCCTGAACGACTTGGGCTTTGAATTGTTTCGGATAAGAGCTTCGTTGGCGCATGGAAATCTTGGCGATGAGGGTGATCGCGTCCGCTTAAAAATACGCGGACACCATCGCCCTTAAAATTTGAGTTCGGAAGGTGAGTTCGCCGGACGCTTACCTATCAATTCGCTTCGGGTAGCCCTCTCACGACCTTCCATGGATGTGCAATCCATTTTTTTTGGAAAAACTCGATGAACACCCGGATGCGGGGACTTAGATGTTTTCTATCCGAGTAGAGCAGGTAAATAGGCTCTAAGATCTCCGCTTTGTACTCGTCAAGCAGAAGCACCAGCGATCCGTCCTGAATGTCTTTTCCAATGTGGAAATCCGCAAGACGGACTATACCCGCACCTGATTTGGCCATATCTCTCAGCAGCTCACCCTGGGTAAAGGATCCTCGAGGCTTCACAGGGGTCGTCACACCTAGGCCATCTTGGATAAAGGCCCATTTGTTCCAAGGGCTGGCAAAACTGAAGTTAAAGCATCGATGATTCATCAGGTCTTGTGGCTGCTGCGGTGTTCCATACTTTTCCAGGTAGTCAGGTGAAGCACACAGCAACCATTCACATTCGCCTATCTTCTTTGCGATTCTGGAAGAGCTCGGAAGAATCCCGCTATGGATGGCTATGTCCAATCCTTGTTCGAACTGGTCAACGAACTGAGCGCCTAACTGAATCTCGACATCAAGACCGGGATAGGTGTCGAGGAATTCCGGCAACCAAGGCACGATCTGCTGCTTCGCAAAAGAGGTCATCGTGTGGATGCGAAGCGTGCCACTGACCCTTGAAGGAAGCCCTTCTGCCAGAGAGTCAGCTTCACTCATCGCCTCAACCACAGCTTTCGCACTGCGCAGATAAGCCGCCCCCTCCTCCGTCAGAGTGAGGACTCGGGACCCCCTCTGAAAAAGTCGAACCCGAAGCCGATCCTCTAGCCGTGCTATCAATTTACTGATGGCCGACGGAGTCATCTCATGCGCCCTGGCGGCAGCAGAAAAACTTCCGCACTCTGTTGACCATATGAAGGCTAGCATTTGAGAGTATTGATCCATTTCGGTACGCTCCTTAAGCGACTGAATCTACCTGTTTATCTACACAAAAAAACGCGCCGTAGCGCGTTCTTTTTTGAACCAGAATCAGCGAATGAACTGCTCGATATAATCGTCCGGCAAGCCCAAATTTTTGTAATGGCTGCGGGCAGCTTCCAGCTTGGTGAAAACGTCTTCATAGCCAACCGCGACACCCTGTGGGTCGACGTAAGTGTAGCCACCCTGAACGTGGAACCAAGTAATCATTTCTTCGACATCTTCAGGGACGAACAGAGTGTGAGTCTCCCCTGGCGGCTCGAATGCAAAGGAGCCTTCATCAGCAACCCAATCGTGTTCGAGGTAGTACCAACGCCCCTTCAACACGATCGCATGCACTGCACCTGAGTGGCGGTGACGTGACAAAACCCCGCTCTGCCGCACTCGGAGCAAGTTGATGTAGTACCCACCGCTAACGCTCAGCAGCAGTGGTTTGAAAGATACTGACTTGGTGACAGGCACCCAGAGATTATCGTCTTCGAGCCAAGTGGTCATAACGCCTGGATGCACCATGTCTGGAGACATGAAAGGCACCTGCGGCAAAGCATAAGGAATGGCAAGTTCATCAGGTTTAACGGGCGTATTCATTATAATTTCTCTCAACGTGTGACTGGCGAGCGAGCCAGGATTTCAATCGCTGAGTGAGAGTAGGTGATGCTCTCGCACAGGAGAATACTCAGAAATTCACACCATCTGTGACCACTCGTCACAGCGCGTAAGACTCATCCCGTTGAAGGCCGCG
Source organism: Pseudomonas sp. ok266 (assembly GCF_900110195.1). NCBI lineage: Bacteria > Pseudomonadati > Pseudomonadota > Gammaproteobacteria > Pseudomonadales > Pseudomonadaceae > Pseudomonas > Pseudomonas sp. ok266. The sequence continues at coordinate 209,445 of NZ_FOCU01000014.1, forward strand.
ACTCATCTAAGACGCCTACTGCGGACGAGTTCAAGCGATTGACCCAGTAGTTTTTTTATTGAGTGGATAGCGGCCACCAGTGGATCGCGCCCCATCAGAGGGGACACATTTTCCCCAATACCTTCACTACCATGCAGACCTGTTCATCTGAAAGCCGCTTACACAGTAGTAATCGGCTTGAAATAATGAGGTTTAGCAATGACTTCTCTCAGCCCTTCCCTTGAGCTCAGTCCCGAGCTTGCAGCTCATCCGGCCTATTCGCGAGTGTTCCAGCCCGAATGCCTCACCTTCGGATACATCATGCCCTTGGAGGGCTATCCGAATTCACCGTTTCCCACGCTGCAGGATCATCAACGCCTTGCTCGCATCGCGGACGAGGCTGGATTCGCAAGTCTGTGGATGAGAGATGTGCCCTTCTATGACCCGAGCTTTGGTGATACTGGTCAAATGATCGACCCGTTTGTATATCTGGGATATCTGGCTGCTGTTACCAAAAACATTGCCTTGGGCACAACGGGCATCGTTCTTCCGTTACGTGAACCACTGATCGTCGCTAAGCAGTCCGTTTCGGTCGACCAGCTAACCGGCGGTCGTTTCTTGCTAGGGCTATCCAGCGGAGATCGCCCGATTGAATATCCAGCATTCGGGATTGATTTCGAAGCGAGAGAAGAACGATACCGGGAAGGCTTCGAGCTGATTAAGACAGTCACTGAAAACAGCTTCCCAAGCGTCTCAACCAAACTTTTCGGCCAGCTGGAAGGCTTGCTAGACATGGTACCCAAGCCAGTTGGCCCTCGACTCCCCATGATTGTCGTAGGCCGGGCCCGTCAGACGCTTGAGTGGATAGCCAATAATGCCGATGCCTGGATTTGGCATCTGAGCGACTTCAATCGTTTGCCCGGCCTCATCCGCGAGTTCCGTTCTGCCAGCCAGACCGGCAATGCAAAACCATACGGCTACGCGACATTTTTCGATCTGGCGAAGGATCCGAACACACCGCTGGAACGAGGCTACAACGGAATAAGGATCGGGCGTAATGCTCTCGTGGAGCTCTGGAAACGGCAACAGGATGAAGGTGTTTCACACGTCGCACTGAATATCAAACCTCTGCAGCGACCAGCCGCTGATGTCCTGGAGGAGATGGCTGAGTATGTCCTGCCACACTTTCCCATAGGCCAACCTGCCTCGCAGGTGACCCAGTGACCGGCTCAAGTGATCGCACCGACATTAAGGGCGTTATAGCCACCTTTCTGGAAGCCTGGGAGAGCGGTAATTGGGAGTCTGCTGGGGATATATTCACTGAAAATTGCCAGTTGGTGACAAGCCACATGTCCGCTCATGAGGGTGAACGCAAGATTGTCAGAGCTTTCCAGCAAGACCGTGTCAAGGCTGATGGCTTTTCAGTGAAGGCAACCAATCACTATGTGGGAGGTGGAGAAACCGACGCCACTTTCAGTTTCTACGCCTATGGCCATATCAGCAAAGCCACAAAGTCGGCCAAGCTCAGATTTGGAATGACTGTCACGGGCTCTCTGAAAAAGACAGCAGGCACCTGGCACCTCGACAGCGTGCTGATTGCCTTGAATTGGGTAACCGGGGACTACTCGCTTGCAACTCACTGGCAGCTTCCACCAGGTGACGACGGATGGAGAATTGGCGACCCAGCCCCGACCATCGTGAGCGAACTGAACGCGCCATGGCTTGCTTTCCCAAGCTCAACGCCTTCGGTACCCAGCGAGGAGTGTATTGCTGAAACCTACGCTCGTTACTCATGGGCGCTGGATCAGGCTGACATGCAGCTACTTGCCCATTGCTTTGCCAACGACGCCGCTGGTGATTTCCAACCGATGGGCCTTATTGAAGGGCGCCACGCGATCATCGGCTCCTTCAAAGAGTTTCGCAGGCCCTGGCCGTGGATGCAGCATTTCGCGGACGTGCTGGAGATCAAGTCCGACGAGGAAAAGGGTGTAGCGGAAATGATTGTCGGCAGAGTCATTCCTGGAAACTCACACACGCAAGATGGCACGCCTCTCTATGGCGCGCATTACCGGATGCGGCTTCGTCGCAAGCATGAAGGCTTCTGGCAACTGACCTGGAGCGAGTACCGCCCAGGCTGGTTCAATGCCAAAGAAGCACCAAGAGTTTAGTCCCTTCCTGGAAACGCTCTAGGGCCGTGGCGCCGTACTATCTCGGACGACGAGTTCGATTTGTATGCGCTCGCGGCGTGCAAGTGGGCGCCCCTCGATCAGCGCAACGATGTTGTTGGCGCTGCTGATACCAATTTTCGAAGTCGGCACCCTGACGGTCGTCAGGGCTGGCACGTAGGCAGCCGCGAACTCGATATCATCGAACCCGCTGACTGATAGTTCTTTGGGGACGTCGATCCCATTGGAGCGCGCTTCCGCCAACGCTCCGATACAGGTGAGGTCAGTGCTGCAGACAATGGCCGTAGGCTTGGGGTTAAGCTCCATAGCAATCCGCAGCCCGGCGCGCCCTCCCTCAATCGTGAATGGCTGCTCAATAATCCGTTCACTTGAAAGCTCTATCCCTGACTCGAGTAGCTGAGCGGTGATTCCTTTCAGACGGTATTTTGCCCGTTCGTTGTTAGAAACAACTCCACTGATCATGGCGATACTTTGATGACCAAGGCTAAGCAAGTGCCTGGCTATCAATCGACCACCCTCCTCATTGCTGAACCCCACGCAGTGATGGTCGTGAGCACCATCTAGTGACCACATGAGAATGAATGGGCATTGGGCGACAGTTAGTGCTTCATAAATTTCAGGACTATGTTCAGTACCCACTAACAGTAGGCCTTCGACGCCCCGCTCAATCATGTTCCTTACGTTTACCAGTTCTTGCGCCTGGTCGTATTCATGGGAAGAAATGATTAGGTGATACCCAAGCTCCGTTAGCCTTAACTGGAGGGCCTGGACAGCTTCAGCGAACGCAGGGTTGTTAAAAGTAGGAAAAACGGCTCCGATGCTGTGCGTGCGCCTGGATGCCAAAGCACGCGCGGCCCCGTCTCGCACGTACCCGAGCTCTTGAACAGCTGCTTGTACTTTGGCCAGCGTTGCAGGTTTCACTAAGTGCGGGACAGCCAATGCTCTTGAAGCACTCCCCATCGAGACGCCCGCCAATTCAGCCACATCCTTGAGCTTCGGTTTCTCGATTTTTTTCATTGGAGATTCAGCATCCTCGATCGTAGCGCGGAGACAGGACGATCAGAAGAACGCCCTCGATTTGCGCAGAGGATGATAAGCCAACAGCCTGCCGTTCGGGAGCCGTTAATTGGAGGGAAAAACCTGAGAACAGCGTTTCTGCTGCCCCCAGGCAAAGACACTTATTTAATGACGATCGGATTCACAGGAGCTCCGGTTCCGCCAACGACCTTTAGAGGGGCTGCGGTGTAGAGAAACGTCCACTGACCGTCCTCAGCGCAGTCCTCAGCGAGAGGATCAAGCTGAGCGATCTCAGTGAGAGTGATGCCCAAGTTCCTCATGAGTGCGTTGTGCAACGGCAACGCAACCCCTGACACGGGATCGACGGTGACTTCGTTAGCAATGGTGTCAGTGACAATGTTCGGAATTTCCATCTCCTGAAACCACTTCACCAGCTCAGGGCTGTAGGTCAGGCCTGGCTCGATAAAGTCTTTGTAGAACTCTTCCGGGTCGCGTTTATAAAACGAGCCAATCCATCCAGTGCGGATGATGAGAATGTCGCGCTTGTTGATAGAGACGCCCTGAGCCCGGGCCGCAGCCATCAAATCCTCATGGTTGAACGTCTCACCGGCATCCAGCACATCTTTGCCACGGTGACGTGCTATATCGATCAGAATACCTCGGCCAACAATGCCTTTTTCACCCAATGGAGCAACGCTCGCCTTGGCCAGGGAACCGATAGTGGTATCGGCGCTGTAGCCATTCCAAATCTGATCGTCGTACCAGACATGCCCAAGGGCGTCGTACTGAGTTGACCCTTGAAGATGAAAAAACATCACGTCGTCGGCGAACTCGTAAGAGCCCGGAAAATGTGGGCCTTTGCCACAGTTGTAGTGACCACGATCCATGATATTCATGCGTTTTGACTGGGAGCGACCAGGCCAGACCGGGTCACCAGCAGGATCTGCCATCCGCACCTGCAAAGTAAATGTCTTGCCTTGCTTGACCTCTTTGACCCCTTGGAGAACTTCGATACCTGTAAGGTAGTTGAGTGAGCCTACCTCATCATCCGGGCCCCACTTACCCCAGTTCTTAGGGGAGTCTTTGAGCAAGTCATGAATATGCGGAACGGTCTTGTCTGTCATTTTCTGAGCCTCTTTTATTCTTGGATTAGCTGTGCTGCATTTAGCGGTTAGTTGAAACGTTCAAATCGTTGTCCCAGCTCGTCGGCACGAGCGAGTCCTCGGATGAGTCGTTCAGCCGTAAGGGCTGGCGCCATATTTTTTGCGTACACCGCACCCAGTGTTGCCTGGACGACAATGTCCAATTCCTCAGAGGTAAACGCAGACGTCTGGCCAAGGCCGTCGAGGGTGACGGGAAGATTCACATCATTCAGAAGCTGAGCGACCTCTAGGATCACTGAGTCTGGGCGCTCTTCGACGGACATCTGCACCAGTGTCCCGAATGCGACAAGCTCACCATGCAGCATGGAAGTAATCGCAGGAATTGCCGTAAGACCTCGCACAAGCGCATGAGCTAGCGACAAGCCGCCACTCTCGAACCCAACGCCACTGATAAGGACGGTTCCTTCAACAACCCGCTCGACATCATCATTAACCTCGTGCCGGCCTACTGCTTGGTAAGCGCTGTACCCGTAGGTCATAAGCGTCTTAAACACAGCCTCTGTCAGCAGCAATGCAGTGTTCAACGCTGGAGTACCAAATGAGTTATTGCCTCCGGCAGACTGACATTGTTGCGCCTCAAACTTTTTACTGATGGCGTCGCCGATGCCTGCGGCGAAAAACCTTGCAGGCGCACGGACGATCACTTCGGTGTCCACGACGACTGCGGAGGGGTTCATGTTCAGGTACTCGACACCAACGACCTTGTGCGCCTCGTCGTAAAGCACAATCAAACGGCTGGTTGGGGCGTCGCTGGAAGCAATGGTCGGGCATACGACAATGGGGACGTTAAGCTGAGCAGCCATCCCTTTAGCCGTGTCAATTGTCTTACCCCCGCCCAAAGCGATGATGGTGTCTGGCCTGTAATCTGCTGATCGCTCACAGAGAGACGCAATTGCAGCTTTGGTGCATTCACCAGGAAAAACGATACTGTTCGCCTCGAAGCCATGCTCTGACAATGCATTCCCTACCTCAGGCCACAGATGCCTCGAGACGAACTCGTCGCACAAGACCAATGGGCGCGATTGCCCCATATCGGAAAGGATTCTGCCAAGCTGCTTTAGCGCGCCTGGCCCTTGCTCGTATCGGCCAGGAAAACCCATTGTTCGAACCATGCCACCACCCGCTGCTGAAAAACTGTGAGATAAATCGTTACGTTGAATACGAGCCCGGATGGATCAGCGCATCAACCAGCCACCCGCCACATCCACAACTTGGCCCGTGATGAAGTCGCTGTCGTTTGAAGTCAAAAAGCATGCTGCTTTAGCTACCTCAAGTGGCGTTCCAAGACGGCCCAACGGAGTCTCATCAACGACTGCCTGGTTCGCTTGCGCAGAAACGGTTTTTAGAAGCGGCGTTTCGATGCGTCCCGGAGCCAGTGCGTTTGCCGTAATGCCATAGGGCCCGAGTTCACCTGCCAGGTGACGGGTAAAACCGATAACTGCGGCTTTCGTGGCGCTGTAATGCGCCGCGACGATAGGGAGGTAAGCGCTGCCAGCAACGGAAGACATATTCACTATTCTTCCAAAACGGCGTTCGACCATCGCTGGTGCGAGAGCTCTGACCAAGTTGAATGAGCCTGTCAGGTTGATGCCAACGACGCGATCCCATTCCTGAGGATCCATTTCCCAAATCGGCGCTGGTGCGCCCTCGTGTTTGGGTGAAATACCTGCATTGTTAATCAAGGTGTCGATCGGGCCGAGCTGCTCACTAAGCTCAAGACAGGCTCGACTGCATTGAGCGAAATCTGATACGTCAGCTTTAGCCCAAGCCACCAAATGTCCGGTAGCACTAAGCTGCCGGGAAAGCTCGGAAACTGAGTGTTCGTCGAAATCTACCAAGGCAACCCGCGCGCCCTCCTCGCAGTACAGCCGGGCAATTGAGGCACCGATGCCCCCTCCTGCCCCGGTAATGAGAACTGTGCGTCCTGAATGTCGAAGATTCGTCATGCCAAATTCCCCGCGCTGAAAAAACAGAAACAAGACGCGGTGATGCTCAAACGCGTCCAATGCCGCACTGGCTGACCGAAAATTTCGGACTCATTTAGGCGGGTGGTTTTAGGAGATTTGCGTGGCGAAGCCAGTGCCCCCGTGCCGGAGCGGTCTGTGACTTTAGGTAAGAGAGTGGCGAGGGCAGCCTGCGTCGTTGACCGAGCGAAGGCTAATGATGCAGTGATCATTATGATCTCCAGACTTGCCTAGGAAAACGGCAAATATGAATCGTTTCATTCTCACAGGCTGCGGCACTAAGCCAACAAAATCTGTGGTTTTTTTCACGACTCTATTTTTGTATTTATTCTCGAAAGAGATATTTATGAAGCGCTTCATTTTTATTCGGATATTTGACCGCTGTCAAGCGGTCTGCACGGTCACTTCCCCAGCAAGGAGCGCCAGTGATTCCTACGAAACGCAGTCATGAGCATCTGCGCCAATCATATTGAGGATGTGGAAAACACCGGCGCACTAAGCCTCTGAGGCACTGGCTCCTTTGGCAGATGCACGGAACACGGGCGCAGTGCCCACGCCTGGAAGTGATGCTCAAGTGAGATGAATACGCGATGCATATGCTAGGTATCGACTAGACGAGCGGGCCTCGCTCAAGGGTCAGGCAGAGTGAATGCCTTCCGCAGAATGCTGCTCCCATGGCGGGCATGGCGACCAAGCCTCCACGAGCTTATCGATGAAGAGTCGAATTTTTGGAGAGAGGTGCCGCTTGCTAGGGTAGATCACCCGAATAGGCTCTGCGGCCTCTGCATA
>NZ_FOCU01000024.1:0-28494 GCF_900110195.1 Pseudomonas sp. ok266
GAGCTTGCTCACGAAGAGGCCAGCACGTTCAACGGAGATGTTGCCTGACCGGACGCCTTCGCGAGCAGGCTCGTTCCCACATGGATTTGTGGTGAACCGGGATTTGAGAACACCCGACACCCCTGTAGGAGTGAGCCTGCTCGCGATAGCGCTGGGTCAGGCAATGAAGAGGTTGATGGCCGGACACTATCGCGAGCAGACTCACGCCTACAAGCGATCTACGGTGCATTCGCTAACAACGCTTCAAGGCCTGCTTGTGCACATACATCGCGCTATCGGCATCCGCCAGCAGCCGATCCACGGTCTCATGGCGCTTGGCGTCATATTCGATCTGGCCCACGCTAAAGCGAATCGCATAGCCCCGGTGCAACGTGGCATTGCGCTCTTCGAGAATATCCTTGAGCCGCGCCATGATCGCCGTCGTTTCAATATGGCTGGAGCCGGTCAGCAGCGCAACGAACTCATCGCCACCGAGCCGCCCGACCACATCACTCTCGCGGAAGGCGATGCGCAGCACGTCGGCAAAAGTCTTCAGCGCACTGTCACCCTCGGCATGCCCATACAGATCGTTGATCTGCTTGAAGTCATTAAGGTCGAAAAACAGCAAGGTCGCCGGCCGTTCCAGCCGTGCGCAGGCGTCCAGTGCATGCTGCGCCAGTTGCTTGAAACCACGGCGATTGGACAGCAACGTCAACTCATCCATGCTCGCGATCTGCACAGCAGCCAACTCTTGCTCGGCCATTTCCGCCAGATCACGCAACAACGCACGCTCTTCCTCGTCGAGGTCGCGGGGCCTGGTGTCGATCAGGCACAGCGTGCCCATTTTGTTGCCATTGGGCACGGTCAGCGGATAACCGGCGTAGAAACGAATGTTCGGCGCGCCCGTCACCAACGGGTTGTCATGGAAGCGCACATCCTCGCGAGCGTCCGGCACCAACAGCAGGCCGTCGTTAAGAATCGCATGACCGCAAAACGAGACATCCCTCGGTGTCTCGCTGACATCCAGGCCCACGCACGACTTGAACCACTGCCGATTGGTGTCGACCAGCGTCACCAGTGCAATCGGCACATTGAACAGGCGTTTGGCCAACCGCGTCAGTCGATCGAAACGTTCTTCAGGGGCGGAATCGAGCAGCTCAAGACCGTGCAACGCTTGAACGCGCGCCGTTTCATTCGCAGGTTTTCCTGGAACCAGCATCAGCACACTCCATTGGCAACAATGCTTCCAAGCGTAGCGCTAATTTGGCAATGGCTCACATTTGCGCCACCGGGCATGGCCCGCCCGCATCGGCCCAGAGCTTGAATTGCGTGACAAAAATATCGTGCGGTACTGGCACCGGCGCGCGCCCTGCCCCGGGACTCCAGCCCCACAGCACCAATTTGTCTTCGCTGACATGCTTGATCAGCGCAGCAAAGTCGCGATCACCATTGCTCGAGCGATCCTTGATCATCGCGCATAGCTTGTCCGGCGGCAGGCCGATCCAGGCCATTTTGTGCGCCGCCGGCGGCAGGCTCCAGTGCGGCGCACCCGGTGGTGCATGCGGGCCGTAACTCGCCGGCGGATTGTTTTCCGCGTGACAGGTTGCACAGGGCAAACCGGCCGCGCCCTTGCCGTCCATGCCGCGCACCACGTTCATCGCATGGGGAATGCCGGCGTCGAACTGCAACGGCGAATCCCCGGGAATGTGGCAGTTCTGGCAGCGCGGACTCTGGAAGACTTTCTGTACGGTGGTGAAGGCTTTCAAGGCTTCCTGATCATCGGCAAACAGATCCGAGGCATAACCGCCCAGCCCCAGTAGAACCACCGTGCCCAACACTAGATGTCGTTTCATCTCACACCCCCGACAGTTGCAGCGGCAACTCGCGCAGACGTTGCCCGGTCAGGGCGAACACCGCGTTGGCCACGGCTGGCGCGGTCGGCGGCACACCGGCCTCGCCGATGCCGCCGGGTTTGTCGCTGCTGGGCACGATGTGCACTTCCACCACCGGCATCTCGTTGAGCCGCAGCACCTGATAATCGTGATAGTTGGACTGCACCACCGCGCCGTCCTTGAGCGTCAGCTTGCTGTGCAGCGCCATGCCCAGACCGAAAGTGATGCACGATTCCATCTGCGCCGCGATGCTCTGCGGGTTCACCGCTATCCCGCAGTCCACCGCACAGACCACGCGATGCACGCGAATTGCCAGATTGTCCTGCGACACCTCCGCGACCTGCGCCACGTAACTGCCGAATGACTCGTGCACCGCCACGCCCAGCGCATGGCCGTCCGGCAACGGGGCTTTCCAGTTAGCCTTTTCCACCGCCAGATTGAGCACGCCCAAATGCCGAGGATGATCCTTGAGCAAGGTTCGTCGGTACTCGACCGGATCCTTGCCCGCCGCCGTGGCCATTTCATCGATCAGCGATTCCATGACAAAACCGGTATGGCTATGACCCACCGAACGCAGCCACAACACATTGATGCCCGTTTGCGGCGAATGCAGATCGACCTGATGATTGGCCAGGCCTTTGACGTAAGGACTGTCGGCCACGCCTTCGACCGAGGTCGGGTCGATGCCGTTTTTGACCATCGTCGCCTCCATCAACGTGCCGGTCATGATCGATTGCCCGACCAGTACGTGCTGCCAGCTCGACGGCAAGCCATCAGCACCGAGGCCGATCTTCGCCTGATGCAGAAACATCGAGCGGTAGTACCCGCCGCGAATATCGTCTTCGCGCGACCACACGGTTTTCACCGGCATCGCGGCGGCTTTCGCCACTTGCACCGCCTCGGCGACGAAGTCTGATGTCGGGTTGGCCCGGCGCCCAAAACCACCGCCAAGGAATTCGGTGTGGATTTCCACCTGCTCCGGTTTCAGTCCGGTGATCTTGCCAGCGACCATTTGATCCAGCGTCTGGAATTGTGTGCCGGTCCAGATTTCGCATTTCTCGGCGCTGATCTTCACCGTGCAGTTGAGCGGTTCCATCGGCGCATGAGCCAGATAAGGCACGCTGTATTCGACATCGATCTTCTTCGCCGCTTTGCCAAAACTGCCCTTGGCATCACCGGCCTGACTGGCTGACGTGCCTTGCGTGGCGGCCAGTTTGCGGAAACTCGCCAGCAATTTCTCGCTGCTCAGATCGGCATGCGGACCCAGATCCCAATCGACCTTCAGCGCATCACGCCCCAGTTTCGCCGCCCAGTAATGCTCGGCAATCACCGCCACGCCCGTCGGTACCTGCACCACTTTGTGTACGCCCGGCACCGCCAGCGCTTCAGCGCCTTCGAAAGATTTAACAGTGGCACCGAATACCGGTGGGCGCGCGACCATTGCGGTCATCAAGCCTTCAAACTGCACGTCCATGCCGAACTTGGCGCGGCCGGTGATTTTCTCCGGTGTGTCGAGGCGTTTGGTCGGTTTGCCAATGACTTTCCAGTCCTTGGCTTCCTTGAAGGTAATAGACTTCGGATCCGGCACCGGCAATTGCCCGGCGGCATCCGCCAGCTCGCCATAAGTTGCACGTTTGTCACCGGCAATCACCACGCCCGATTCGGTGCGAATGGCCGACGGCGCCACCTCAAAGCGCTTCGCCGCCGCCTCCACCAACATCTGCCGCGCGGTCGCGCCTGCCAGTCGATAGCGGTCAAATTCCATCCACGTCGACGTCGAGCCGCCGGTAATCTGCATGCCGCCAAAACCGGGCATGCCGTAATCCGCCGCCGACGCGGGTGAGTGCTCGACGCGGATCTTCGACCAATCGGCGTCCAGCTCTTCGGCAATCAACATGGTCAGGCCGGTCCAGATGCCTTGGCCCATCTCCGAATGCCCCAGCAAAACGGTGACGCTGTTGTCTGCTGCGATGCGCAAAAACGCATTCGGCGCGAAAACCTTGCCTTCATTCTCGGCCGCATAGGCAAACTTATGGCCGCCAGGAACGACAAACGCCACCACCAGACCGCCGCCCAACACGGCGCTGCCCTTGAGAAAACTCCGACGCGATACAGGACTGTTCATCGTCTATCTCCCACAAAAGCCATCAGCCGATTTCCGACGCACGTTTTACAGCCGCGCGAATCCTGGGATAGGTGCCGCAGCGGCAGATATTGCCGGAGAGCGCCTGATCGATATCGCTGTCGGTGGGTTTGGGGATTTTCGCCAGCAGTGCCGCCGCAGACATGATCTGCCCCGACTGGCAGTAACCGCACTGCACCACGTCGAGTTCGGCCCAGGCTTGTTGCACCGGGTGCGAGCCGTCGGTGGACAGGCCTTCGATGGTAAGAATTTTTTGTCCATGGGCTACAGCGGTTGCGGGCGTGATACAGGCGCGTAATGGCGCCCCGTCAACGTGCACGGTGCAGGCCCCGCACTGGGCCATGCCGCAGCCGAATTTGGTACCGGTCAGGTGCGCAACATCGCGCAGGACCCAGAGCAACGGCATGTCCGCAGGGACATCGAGCTCCTGATCCTTGCCATTGATATTCAAGGTCAGCATCGGGGAAATTCCTCAGACTCACGGTGTTCTGAAGGGGCGCCGCTGTGGCCAGCAAAGCCTACGCGCGCCTCGGCTTATCCCTTTCAGCAAAGCCTAATTTGCGTACGAAGCCAGACGTTGCGACCACCGGTCATGCAGATGTCGACTTTAATCCTACAGTTGATAACGGCTCGCACTGAGCCTGCACTGTAGAAAACTCGTCATGAGCGAAACCGGTCCGCGATCACCGCGCGGGTTATCCATCAGATTGGTCTGGAGTTGCGAACATGGGATTTGTCACCAGCAAAGACGGCGTCGAGATTTTCTACAAGGACTGGGGCCCGAAAGACGCGCCAGTGATCCACTTCCACCACGGCTGGCCGCTCAGTTCCGACGATTGGGATGCGCAGATGCTGTTCTTCCTCGGCAAAGGCTTTCGGGTGGTTGCCCATGATCGGCGTGGGCATGGGCGTTCGAGTCAGGTCTGGGATGGCCACGATATGGATCATTACGCCGACGATACGCTGGCGGTGGTCAATCATCTGGGTCTGAAGAACGTCGTGCACGTCGGCCACTCGACCGGTGGCGGCGAGGTCATCCATTACATTGCCCGGCATGGTCAGGCCAACGTCGCCAAAGGTGTGCTGATCAGTGCGGTGCCACCGTTGATGGTGCAGACCGAGAGCAATCCGGGTGGGCTGCCGAAGTCGGTGTTCGATGACTTTCAGGCGCAGTTGGCGGCGAACCGGGCGCAGTTCTATCGGGACATTCCGACGGGGCCGTTTTATGGCTACAACCGGCCGGGAGCCAAGCCTTCGGAGGGGATTATTGCCAACTGGTGGCGTCAAGGGATGATTGGCGGGGCGAAGGCGCATTACGACGGGATCGTCGCGTTTTCACAGACGGATTTCACCGAGGACTTGAAGAAGGTCACGGCGCCGGTGCTGGTGATGCATGGTGAGGATGATCAGATTGTGCCGTATGCGGATTCAGGGCCGTTGTCGGCCAAGTTGCTGCCCAATGGCACGTTGAAATCGTATCCAGGGTTCCCGCACGGGATGCCAACGACGGAGGCCGAGACGATTAACGCCGATCTGCTGGCCTTTATTCGCGGTGAAGATCTGTAAGTTTATGCACTGCACCCTGTGGGAGCGAGCTTGCTCGCGAAAGCGTCATTACTTTCAACATTGATGTCGACTGACACGACGCCTTCGCGAGCAAGCTCGCTCCCACAGGGACTATGTGACATGCCAAAAATCCTCACTCCATTCCAAGTCCCACACGTTTTCTGCCCCCTCTAATCCTCTGTACGCTCCGTGCTCTCGCGATCACGCTCGTAGTGGTGAGCCAGTGGCAGCGCCGGCAGCCACGACTCGCGGCGGATGGTCCAGAGTTCGTAGGTGGGTTTGAACTGATTAGGCTCATCGAGCGATCCGACGTTGACCTCTACTTCATCTGCCGAACGCGCGAACACCGGAGAGCCGCAGCTCGGGCAGAAAAAGCGCCCGTTATAGTCGCGGGTTTCGCCGGTGACTTTCAGCGCATCCTCGGGAAATATGGCCGAGGTGTGAAAGAGCGCGCCGTGGCGTTTGCGGCAGTCGAGGCAGTGGCAAATGCCGACTCGGTAGGGCTGACCTATCACTTCGAAACGGACATCGCCGCATAGGCAACCGCCGGTCAATCGATCCATGTCGCACCTCCTCTGCTCGACCTCGAATTACAGATCGTCCAAATCGGGAAAGGCAATCCTGCCCAACGTCCAAGGACCAACAATCTGGCAATGCACATTGCGCAGAAATGAGCCCCACTCGCTTCGGTTATGCGCATCCGGGCCGGTGACCGTCAGTAACAGATATTCATCCCGAAACGCGTCATAGGCATAGATCAGCCAAAAGTCATTATCAGCATCGTCAACCAACACAGTGCGGTAATACTGACGATTTATTTTTGCCCATCGAGCTTGCAGTGACGAAGTACTGGCAAGGTGGATATGGTGCATATCGGTCAGATCGAGTCGTTCGTCACGCCCGAAAATCCCGGGTAATTCACCGCACACCTTGTAGTTATAAAAATGTGCAGCGAAGTTTTGCCAGTTAGTGATTTGTTCAAAAAGCGCAGAAATCTTGATGGCTGGCATTCAGGCCTACTTTGTAATAGGTAGCCTGCCAGTGATCACAAATTTATCGAACACTTTCTGCCCATCACGCGCGGCTTGCCGAACATCAAGGAATGTCAGCTCATCACGAACTTCCTTTTTGTTAGGTTTGTCGGTCTTTCTGGTGGTGGCCATCGGAGCCTCCGAAGGATGTGTATTCATGCTGACCAGCTTAAGTGATTAAGTTTTGACCGGCAAACGATAGGATCTTGTTTCAAGGCAGACAAGTCGGCGGATTCTTGCAGATCTGTAGGTCATTACACCCAAAATTGTAGTCCGTAAAACTCCTGAATTTGGATCTCATTGCTCGGCAATGCACATGTTTAAACGTCATCCGGTTATCGCGTTTAAAGCACACAAACCGTTACGCCATCCTCCCTACAACACCTTGCGTCGTTACCTACGCGTACGCCAGAATCCGCCGGCTTACACGGCTATGGGCCGGGCTATATCGTTTGCCTGTCACTGCAAAACAGTGATCGGGTTTGGTAGCCCGCGTCGGTACCGCCGTATGGCGCCACCTTATTCAGTCTCTTTATTCGCGGCTGTGTTTTATATGGTGGACATGCGTGGGGCTCATTCGTGAGCGCCGGGTTTCCGTATCGACCGGTCTACCAACCCGCGCATGGCCGCCACCCTTCGTTTGGTAGCGAGAGTGATGGCTCCTATTTATATCGATACGAGACTTCATCTATGTTCAAAATTACGCCCAACCCACCACAAACCGATCCAATTCCCCACGATCCGTCACTTGACCCGCAAAAGGTCAAAGAGGCCACCAACCGCGCCCTCGACTACTACCTCCGGCCCGAAGCACTAGGGGCGCCGCCAAGCTCACCCAAGTTTCGCCCGGTCTATTTGGTCGACCCCACGCTGGATGAAGAAACCCTGCTGGTCGAAGCCTGTGAGTCGCTTTCCTACGCCCACTCCATGGCCGGCAACATCGCCAACTCTATAGGCGGCCCGGAGCGCAAACCGCTGCTGGCGCTGCAACAGGTGATCATGCTGAACGAGCTGCTGGTCAATCGCCTGCTGGACAAGCTGCGCGTACCAAAGTAGTCACCCAAACGAATGAGTGCAGGGTTACCCCCTTCACTCATTCCGTGGATTGATGAGCAGAATTCATCAAGCCATCCCGATTTACCCGTCTAGTCCTCACCAGCCACCTCGCTTACTGTGCTCCCCACGCCCAACGGGAGATCGACATGCACAAGCGCACACTCGGCAACCGTTCACTCGAAGTATCCGCACTCGGCCTTGGCTGCATGGGCCTGAACCATGGTTATGGCCCGACCACGGCTACTCAGGACATCGCAGCACCGCAAAGGATGGAGCCTTTCACGATGGCCACTGACACACGCAGCAGCGCTGCCCTCCCCGCACTCATGGCGTTCTGCCTGAGCGTTGGGTCGATGTTCAGCGCTACCACTCAAGCAGCCGAGACACCGCAATCCATGACTACTCCGCAAACCACCGCACAGGCCCTGTCGAGCAAACAACAGACGATTCCACTGATTGCCGCGTTCATGGCGACCAGCGACATGCCCAACCTCAACTCGACGCTCAACCAGGCACTCGACGCCGGCCTGACCATCAGCGAAACCCGGGAAATTCTCGTGCAGCTCTACGCTTACGTCGGGTTCCCGCGCAGCCTCAATGCCTTGAACGAGCTGATGACCGTGGTGCAGGCACGCAAACAACGCGGCATCGGAGATGCGCCGGGGCGTGAGCCGGGCCGGGCGATTCCAGTTGGGGATGAACTGCTGGCCAGCGGCACCGCGAATCAAACGAAAATTTCGGGCGCCCCGGTCAAAGGCCCGGTGTTCGAGTTCGCCCCGGTGATCAACCGGTTCCTGCAAACCCACCTGTTCGGCGACATCTTCGAGCGCGACAACCTTGACTGGCAAAGCCGTGAACTGGCGACTGTCGGGGCGCTGGCTGCAACGCCGGGCGTGGAATCGCAACTGCGCGCGCATATGGCGGCGAGCCTGCGCGTCGGGCTCAGCGCGGCACAGTTGGCCGAGGTCACTGAGCTGCTGAAAAAGCACAGTGATGCGCAAACCGCCGAGCGTGCAAATGCAGCGCTGAAAGAGGCTTTGGCGGCTTCGAAAAAATGACCGAAAAATGAACCTGATATCGATTTCTCAAAAAATCGGCGTTCGGAGTTGTGTGGGTGCGCTGATCTACAAACCCTGGCTTGCGATCAGCGTCCATACTGTGGTTTTTCAGAAGTCGGGACACCGCCATGCCTTCCCCCGAAACCAGCCTTTTGCAGAGCTGGCACGACAACGCTGATGCCTGGATCGAAGTGATCCGCAGCGGCGCCATCGAAAGCCGCCAGCAGGTTACCGATCAGGCGATTCTGCTGGCGATCATGAGCCGGCAGCCGCAGCGTGTGCTCGACCTCGGCTGCGGCGAAGGCTGGATGTTGCGGGCGCTGGCGGATCGCGGGATTGATGTCGTCGGGGTGGATGGCGATGCGCGGCTTATTGAAGCGGCGCGTTTGGCGGGGGCGGCGCGGGTGCATGTCGCCTCTTATGAAATCCTGGTCGATGGCAAGATCGACATCGGTCGCGACTATGACCTGATCTGCGCCAATTTTTCATTGCTGCATCAGGACATCATTCCGTTGCTTGCGGCGATGAATACACTGCTTGTTCCCGGCGGGGTTTTGGTCATTCAGACACTACATCCATGGGCTGTGGCGGCTGGGGATTATCAGGATGGCTGGCGCGAAGAATCCTTCGCCGGGTTCAAGGGCCAGTGGCAGCCGATGCCGTGGTATTTCCGCACGTTGTCGAGCTGGTTGAATGCGCTGGATATGGCCGGGTTCCAACTGGCCAGCCTGCAAGAGCCACAACACCCGCAAAGTCCGCTGCCGCAGTCATTGCTGATGGTTGCCGAGCGCCGCTGAAATTTCAGAAACACCACCACACTGTGGGAGCGAGCTTGCTCGCGAAAGCGGTGTGTCAGGCAACGCAGATTCCGACTTTGCCGACGCCTTCGCGAGCAAGCTCGCTCCCACAGGGAACTATGCGGTTTGCGGGATCATCTGCGTGTCATGGATGCGGTATTGCGCCAGCAGGCGCATGACGTAGCCGATCTTGATCAGGGTCGGGCCGAGGATGGTCAGCGAATGCATCGCCACCAGCAGCGCAATCGGCATGTGGCCGTTGTAGAGATACGCGCCGTAGATGCCGGCCAGCAACATGAGCAGACCAGCAACGAGGATTTTGCTCGAAAGGTGCAGAACGTTCAGCGGGCTTTCAAAGAACGTGAACATGGTGGCGTACTCCTGAGTGGTTCGTGTAGATAAGTTGAGTACATCAAGTCTCGTGCCAGATTTTCAATTCAATGAAATCAGTTAGTTGCACGATAACGAGTCAATTTGACACAAACCGGACGCAGTCAATTCGACCCGAAACCTTGTCATTACGACTACAGCAAGGCACGAAAGGAAACGCCGATCTGCGGCTCGGTGTCTCCGTCGTCGGGATTTCCAATGCTCGGCAATTGTCGATCTACGGCATCGGCAATCGACCAAGGACTGACTACGCTGTAAATCCTGCGTGTCTAACCTGCCGAGGATGACTGCCATGCAACGCTTTCAAAAGCTCACGCCCTGCCTGTGGTTCGACGATCAGGCCGAAGCCGCCGCGAAGTTCTATTGCTCGATCTTCGATCACTCGAAAATCACCGGCCTGACCCACTACAGCAAGGTCGGCCAGGAATTTCACGGCAAGCCGGAAGGTGCGGTGATGACCGTCAGTTTCGAACTCGATGGCCAGACCTTCACCGGCCTCAACGGTGGGCCGATGTTTAAGTTCAGCGAGGCGATCTCCTTTCAGGTCAACTGCCAGAACCAGGAAGAAGTCGACCATTTCTGGGGCAATTTGTCGGAGGGTGGCCCCGTCGAAGCCCAGCAATGCGGTTGGCTCAAGGACAAGTTCGGCGTGTCGTGGCAGATCGTGCCGGTGGCGTTCATGCAGATGATGCTGGATGCCGACACCAGCAAATCGCAGCGAGCGGTGCAGGCCATGTTCACGATGAAAAAACTCGACATTGCCGAACTCGAACGGGCCTTTGCCGGCCAGAGCTAATACACTGGCGCCCTGGCCTGCCGGGAATAACAACGATGAAACACGCTGCCGCCAAACACCCTGAAAAAGCCCCGCGCTTCTGGCGTGACGCGGCGCTGCCGTTCATTGAAGCGCGGGCCATCGCCGATGGCCGCGAGGTCTGCTACGCCCGGCATTCCCATGCGCATTTTTCCATTGGCGCGATCACCGCCGGGCGCAGTACTTATGTGCATGAACAGGCGCAGTTCGAGGTCGCGGCGGGCACCGTGGTGCTGATGAATCCCGGCGATGTACATGCGTGTAATCCGATCGATGATCAGCCGTGGTCGTATGTGATGCTGTACGTCGAGACGCCGTGGCTGACGGATTTGCAGCATCAGTTGGGCTTTGCCGGTGATCTTGAGTTGCGGCGTTTTTCCACCACACACCTTGATGACACTGCACTGTTCAACGAACTGAACGGGCTGTATCAAACGTTAGTCGACCCGCAACAGGATGTGCTGCGCAAACAGAGTGCAGCAGTAGAGTTTTTCAGTGATCTGCAACTGCGTTTGAACCCCGCCGGCCCCTCTCTGCGCGAGCCGAATTTCAAACTGGAACGCGCTGCCGATTTCATCCGCGAGCACTGCACCGAGGTACTGAACCTCGACGACATCTGCGCTGCTGCACAGCTTTCACCGTCCTACCTGATCCGCGCCTTCAAACAGCATTACGGCATGACGCCCCACGCGTTTCTGGTCAACCAACGCATCCAGTTTGCCCGCGAGCGCCTGCGCGGCGGGCAGTTGATTGCGGATGTGGCGCTTGAGGCCGGGTTTGCCGATCAGGCGCATTTTCAGCGGGCGTTCAAGCAGCATCTGGCGGCCACACCCGGGCAATATCGCGGCTGACACCTCATCTGAAACTCAACACTGCCCCCTGTGGGAGCGAGCTTGCTCGCGAATGCGGTTGAACAGTCAGCACATCCATTGACTGACACAGCGCCTTCGCGAGCAAGCTCGCTCCCACAGGGTCAGATGACACGTCGCTGGCCAACACATTCAGATATTGACATATCGGTAAATTCCGATATCGTCGCGACATGGAATTACTCGAAATCTTCAAAGCCCTCTCGAACCGTACGCGCCTGGAAATCCTCAAAGGCTTGAAGGATCCCGAGAAACACTTTCCTCCCCAAGACGAAGGTGACGTGCACACGGTGGGCGTTTGCGTCAGCAGTATTCAGGAAGGCGTCGGGCTGTCGCAGTCGACGGTGTCCGATTACCTGGCGACGCTGCAACGCGCCGGCCTGGTCGAAGTCAGGCGTATTGGGCAGTGGACCTATTACAAACGCAACGAAGCTGCGATCAGCGCGCTGGCCGAGATCATCGGCAGCGAGCTGTAATTTTTTACCCCATTATATCGAGATTTCCCGATATCCCTTTTTACCGAAACGAGGCAATGCAATGAAAGCGATGATCCTTACATCATTTGGCGGCGCGCAATCGTTCGAACTGTGCGACGTGCCCAAACCAGAGCCACAAGCCGGAGAAGTACTGGTACGGGTGCACGCCACCTCCATCAACCCGCTGGATTATCAGGTGCGCCGTGGCGACTATGCCGATCTGGTGCCCCTCCCCGCCATCACCGGGCACGACGTCTCTGGCGTTGTCGAAGCGGTCGGCCCGGGGGTGACGGCGTTCGTGCCGGGTGACGAAGTCTGGTACACCCCGCAAATATTCGACGGTCCGGGCAGTTACGCCGAGTACCACGTGGCGGCCGAAACCATTGTCGGGAAAAAGCCTGCCACGTTGAGCCACCTTGAAGCGGCAAGCCTGAGCCTGGTTGGCGGAACGGCGTGGGAAGCGCTCGTCGTGCGGGCAGCGCTCAGAGTCGGTGAGAACATTCTGATTCATGGCGGTGCGGGCGGTGTCGGTCATGTCGCAATTCAATTGGCCAAAGCCATCGGCGCGAAGGTGTTCACCACCGTGCGTGAAGGCAATTTCGAGTTCGCCAGGCAGATGGGCGCCGATGTGCTGATCGATTACGAAAAGGAAGATTACGTCGAAGCGATCCTGCGGGAAACCGCTGGCCGCGGCGTCGACGTCGTCTTCGACACCATCGGCGGCAACACCTTGACGCGCAGCCCCGACGCCCTCGCACAGCTTGGCCGCGTGGTATCGATCGTAGACCTTGCCCAGCCACAGAACCTGATTCAAGCCTGGGGCAAGAACGCCAGTTACCACTTCGTGTTCACCCGACAGAATCGCGGCAAGCTCGACGAGTTGAGTGCGTTGATTGCGAACGGGCAGTTGCGCCCACACGTTGGCGCAGTCTATGCGCTGGCCGACATCGGCCTCGCCCACACCCGGCTGGAGACGCCCAACAACGGCGTTCAAGGGAAGATCGCGATTGCCGTCGCGCCGTCGCCCGAACTCGCCAATCGCTGAATTCAGTCCCGAGGAGAACATCATGGTTTACGAGATCGCTCTGCTACCCGTTCACAAAGAACAAACTGAAGCGTTTCGGCGTGCGTTTACCGAGGTCGAGCCGTTGCTCAAACGCGCCAAGGGTTACGTCGGCCACCTGCTCGCGCCAAGAATCGAAACGCCGGAGGTGTTCAATCTGATCGTGCGCTGGCAATCGCTTGAGGATCACACGCCGGGGTTTGAAGCGAGTGAGGACCATCGGTTATTCATGCTGGGGCTGGAAGATTATTTTTCGGACGAGCCGAAGGTCTGGCACATCGAAGGTGGTGCGTTTCAGCAGCCGTTCAACTAATCTGCGGCAGTGACGCCCAATCAATGTGGGAGCGAGCTTGCTCGCGAATGCGGTGGAACAGTCAGCACATCCATTAACTGACACACCGCTTTCGCGAGCAAGCTCGCTCCCACAGGGTCAAGTGAACAACAAGTAAATTGCACTGAGTGCCAACAACCCCGCCATCACCCGATTGAACCAGCGCATCCCTACCGCATTGCTCAAATACCCACGCAAAAACGTCCCGGCATACGCCCAGCAGCCGACCGACAGATAACAGATCACCAGATACACCGCTGCAAACTGCCACACCAGCCGCGCCTCGCCATCGGCGACAAACGCGCCCATACCCGCGACGCATGCCAGCCAGGCTTTCGGGTTGAGCCATTGCATCACGGCGCCATACAGCATCGATGGCGCCCGCCCTGACTCACCGGCATTCAACTGCCCGTCATCCATGGCCAGTTTCCACGCCATGAACAGCAGAAACGCCACGCCGGCCAGTTGCACCACACGGGTCATGAATGGCCAGAGTTTCAGCACCTCGTGCAGACCCAGGCCCATCAACACCAGCAACAGCACAAACCCCAGCGTCGCTCCGGCAACATGCCGCTGACTGGCGCGAAAACCGAACTGCGCCCCGGAACTCAACGCGACAATGTTCACCGGCCCCGGCGTGATGGACGCCGCCAGCGCAAACGCCGCCATGGAAACAATCAGACTCATCGCACACCTGCTTCAAATCGAGGAACAAGGTGCTCACGGTAGCGAGCACCCGGTCTTCGGTATTGAAGAAAATGCCCCTGTGATCCTGATCGTTCCCACGCTCTGCGTGGGAATGTAGCCCGGGACGCTCCGCGTCCCTTCCAGAGCCGAACGCAGAGCGTCCGTTGAGGCATTCCCACGCAGAGTGTGGGAACGATCAAACGACACAAATCCCCTGTGGGAGCGAGCCTGCTCCGGGCGGCGTTCCGACGAATGCGGTGGGTCATTCAGCACTGCATTGCCAGGACGACCCCATTAGCGAGCAGGCTCGCTCCCACAAAAAATCGATATTCAGTCCAAACGCGGCACGGTGAAGCGGAACTCGCTGCCCTGCCCCGGTTCGCTCTCGGCGAAGATCCGCCCGCCATGAGCTTCGACGATACCTTGGGTGATGTACAAGCCCAGACCGGTGCCGGTCGGATTGCCCTCTTTCACCGTCCAGTAACGGTCAAAGACGTGCGGCAGATGTTCCTTGGGAATGCCCTCGCCGCTGTCGCGCACGGTGAAAACGATATCATCGCCGACCGACGTGGCATGCACGCCCACCGTGCCCAGGCGCGGGGTGAACTTGATCGCGTTACCGACCAGATTCGACAGCACCTGAAACAGCCGCTCCGGGTCAGCATGAATGCGCAAATCAGGATCGGCGGCAAAGGAGATGCTGATGTCCTTGTCCAGTGCCAGCGGCGCGAGCAGCGCCTGCGCCTCCTCGAACATCTGCCCGACATCGAGTTTCTGCGGGGTGATGGAGTAGCGCCCGGCATCGATTTTCGAGGTGTCGAGCAAATCCTCCAGCAGCGTGTTCATGCGTCCGGCGGCTTGTTGCATGGTGTCGATCGCCGTGGAAATGCGCCGCGAAGTGTGCGGGCCGTCGGAGCTGAAGGCCTTCTGCATCATGCCGCAAAGCATCGAGATCACCGTCATCGGATTGCGCAGATCGTGGGAGACCACCGCCACCAGCTCATCGCGGGCGCGCACCGCCTCCTGCTCGCGGCGCACCTGCCGGGCCAGATCGTTTTCCAGCGCCGAACGGCGCAGATCGTTGGCGGCAAACAGATCACCGTGGCTCCACTTGGTGGAGATCCCGGCCATCTCGACCTTCCAGATTTCGAACGAGGTGCGCGGGCGCAAGCGCAGGCCGGCGTCGGAGTTTTCCAGGTCCAGCGGCTTGCGCGGGTCGCCGCTCCAATTGATGTTTTCCTTGACCTCCGGACGGAACCAGAACACACCGTTGTCCACCGGTTTCGGCAAGCTCATGGCGAGCACGCCGCTGGCCACCTGTTGATACTGCGCGGCCGGCGGGTAGACGCTGGCCAGGTGATGACTGGCAAACACTGGCTCGCCGCTGTCCTGCAGCCATTTGTGCAAGGCGCGGATTTCTTCCGGCTCCGGACAGTTGCCGTAGCGGTGCAGTTGTTTGTCTTCGATGATTGCGATGCCGCCGGCATTGGTCAGCGCCATCAGGGTCTGCGGCTGATTGGCCAGACCGTCGAAGACATTCTGCGGCGAATCGATCATCGCTTGATTGAGCAGCGCCAACGCTTCGACTTTTTCTTCACGCTGGCGGCTGATCTCCAGCGCTTCCATGGCGCTGATCTGCAGCGACAGCACTTGACCGATGGTCTGGCACGCCGCACGCAATTCGTGCGGCACGTGCAGTGGCTGACGATTGCCGCAGCTGATCAAACCCCAGAGCTTGTCACCCTTGAGCAGGGAAATGCTCATCGACGACAACACGCCCATGTTTTTCATGTACTGGCAGTGGATCGGCGACACACTGCGCAGGGTGGCAAAACTCAGGTCCAGCGGCGTGTTCGTGTCCGGGCGCAACTTCGGCACCAGCGGCACCGGTTGGTAGTCGGCATTGGGGATGATCCGCAGCCAGTTGGTGCGATACAGCTCGCGCGCCTGTTCGGGAATGTCCGACGCCGGGAAAAACAGGCCATTGAACACTTCCATCGACGGGTCGGAGGCTTCGGCGATCACCTGACCGTGGCCCTCCTCCTCAAAACGATAGATCAACACCCGGTCGTAACCGGTCATGGCCTGAATTTCCTTGACGCTGATGTCATACAGCGCCTGCAACGTGGTGGCCCCTTGCAGACGCTGGAGCATGCGCCCCAGATGCGTTTGATTGCCGGCGATATTGCGCGGCTGGAAATTTTCCACGTGGATTTCCAGCTCCAGAATCAGCACACCTTGATGGCGGTGCAGCAAACCCTCGAATGCCGTGCCGTTGAGCCTGAAGCGCAGCGGCTGCACATCGGACAGCGACGGTTGCAGTAAAGCTTCGCGCACTTGCGCCGCTTCGGCGTCGCCGATCAGGCTTTCCAGTGGCTGGCCGATCAGGCTTTGCGGCACCCGGGCCAGCAGGCTTTCGACGTTGGCGCTGACCTGAATGATCGCCAATGCAGGTTCGCTCAGGGTCAACAGCAAGCCGTGGGGCTGGATCGCACCGGGGAAACGAATCGGCTCGTCGGCACAGTTGGCCAGCAGTTCTTCAAAGGCTTCTTTGTCTTGCGGGTTCATGCCAGTACCTCCCGGCTTTCGAGCCAGCGCTCGAAACAGCTGAATGTGGTTTGTGCGGCGGTGACGACAGCGCCGCGCTCGGCGGCGCTCATTGGCCGACTGCCGAGGTATTCGATAAAGTCACGCCAGCGCCGGCCCGTGGCGGCGCCGTAGATATCGAGAAAAGCCGCGCCGTTATCGGCTTCCAGGCCTAACCGCGTCGAGATTTCCCGGCGCAGAATCTGCCCGCCCAGCGTCGCCCCCTCGAGGACGTAGAGCACGCCAAGGCTGGCGGAGCTTGAGTCGATGACCGGCAACTGCTCGCACTGCGGCAGGTTTTGCAGCGCTTCGGCAGATACGCCCAGCGCGTGCAGATCAGTGCGCAAGGTTGGCGCTTTGAGTCGAGGCGTCAGATCAAAATCGGCTGGAATTGCATCACTGCGGAGCAAGGCGTTTTCCAGCGGCAGATAGAAGCCGTAATAAGCCTGCATCAACCGCACAAAAGCCTGGGTATCGAGGGTATCGGAGAAAAAAGGAAGGCGTTTTTCCAGTGCGATGTGCAGTTCGGCAGTGCCGGCTCGCAGATCTTGCAGCACCGGTGGCACATAAACTTCACGGGCCTTTGCTTGCATGTAGATCGCTCTTGGTGGGGCCGCCGGGGGCCAAACGGGGTGAATGCAACGTCGGTGAAATTTTACACGGCTATCGCGGTTTCTGACCGGCCGGATAGATATTTCTGCCGAAACTATCACCCTCTGAGTCTTTCAGAGTGAAGGCATCTGCAAAAAGTTCGACCGCGTTGCCCAACGGCACCGGGCGCTGTACCGCGACAGCGCCGCGCGACTGTATGGGTCTGAGCGCCCGGAGGCTGTGCTAAAAATATCGCTCTCGTTTCTGGAGTGCCGTCATGGATCTCGCCACGCTCATCCTGTTTCTTCCGGCCTGCTTCGCCCTGAACATGGCCCCCGGGCCAAACAATCTGCTGTCGGTCAGCAACGCCACGCGTTATGGCTTTCGCCGTGCCTGCACGGCGGGTATCGGGCGGATTCTGGCGTTCGCCGGGATGATCGCACTGGCCGGTGCCGGTCTGTCGGTGGTGTTGCAGACTTCGGAGTGGTTGTTCCAGGCGATCAAGATCATTGGCGCCGCGTATCTGCTGTATCTGGCCTGGCAGTTGTGGCGGGCCAATCCCGAGGCCGAGCAGCAAGTAACAGGCGGGATCGTTGGCTTCTTTGCTTTAGCACGACAGGAGTTTCTGGTTGCGGCGGGCAATCCGAAGGCGATTTTGCTGTTCACCGCGTTTCTGCCGCAATTCGTCGACCCGGCGCGCCCGGTGGCGGCGCAATTCGCCGTACTCGGCGTGCTGTTCCTTTTATTGGAGTGGATCGCCATCAGCGCCTACGCGTGGATGGGCCTGCACATGCGCCGCTGGTTCGCCGAGCCGCGCGGCAAACGGATCTTCAATCGTTGCTGCGCAGGCCTGCTGTCGGCAGCGGCTTCGGTGCTGTTGCTGGCCAAACGCGCTTAAGCCTCGGACGGGCCTTTGAGTTCGACCTGATTGCCGTCCGGGTCGACGCAGTACAGCGACAGCCCTTTGCCCTCGGCGCCGAAGCGTGACTCGGCTTTGGCCACGCTCAAGCCGAAGGATTGCAAGTGCGCGCGCAGTACTTCTTCGTCGAACGGCTCGATGCGCAGGCAGAAGTGATCGACGTTACGCCGCTCGCTGCCGGCCGCCCCGCCGCCCTTGCGGCCGAGTTCGCCTTGCAGGTCGACGAGGTCGATCATCGAGGTGCCGGCGCGCAGGTGTATCAGGCCCAACGGTTCGTTGCGCTTGACCACTTCGGCGCCGAACACCTGGCCGTAGAAGTCGATGCTGCTTTGCAGGTCGGCGACGCGCAAGACGATGTGATCAATGTGTTGGATGGAAAACGGATGCATCGGGCACACCTCAACAAACGGTAGGAGCTGCCGATAGCGGCGATCTGGGATTTTGGGACGCGGAGCGTCCCGGGCTGCATTCCCACGCAGAGCGTGGGAACGATCAAGATCGCAGCCTGCGGCAGCTCCTACACGGTAGTTCAGGGGATTTGAAAATTCACTGTCGATTTTTCGGTGGAGCCATCGAGTATCTGGTTTTACTCTCGAACCATGAACATACAAACCGCTGTCCTGCCGCCCCACGCCGAAATGGTTCGCGCCATGCTCGAACGCGACACTGCCTACGAGGGCGTGTTCTTCACGGCCGTGAAAACCACCGGGATCTTCTGCCGCCCCAGTTGCACGGCGCGCAAACCGAAACCGGAGAACGTCGAGTTCTTCGCCCACGCCGACGACTGCCTGTCGGCGGGCTATCGCGCCTGCCTGCGCTGCAAACCACTGGATGCCGCAGCCATCGCCCCGGACTGGGTGCAACGGCTGCTCAACGCCGTGGACGCCGATCCGGAGGTGCGCTGGAGCGACGCACAATTGCTCGCTGAAGGCATCGAGCCGCTGAAGCTGCGGCGCTGGTTCAAGCAGCATTTCGGCATGACCTTCCATGCGTGGCTGCGTACGCGCCGCTTGGGCATGGCGCTGGGCGGGATCAAGCAAGGCATCTCGATTGATCACGCCGCGTTTGATTCGGGTTATGAATCGCTCAGCGGTTTTCGCGATGCCTTTCAGAAGTCCTTCCACATCACCCCCGGTCGCGCCGAACACAGCGAGCCGCTGCTGTTCACCCGGTTGACCACGCCGCTGGGGCCGATGATCGCCATGGCCGAACGCCGCGGCCTGGTGTTGCTGGAATTTCTTGATCGCCCGGCGCTGACCCGCGAAGTCGAAGAACTGCAACACCGCTACGGCTATGCGGTCGCGCCGGGGCACAACGCGCATTTGCAGCAGATCGAGGCGCAACTGGCGCAGTATTTCGCCGGCCAGCTGAATACCTTTACCGTGCCATTGCACCTGCCCGGCAGCGAGTTCGCCCGGCAGGTCTGGTCGGCGCTGCTGCAAATCCCTTACGGCCACACCAGCACCTACGGCGCCATCGCCGCCGGTTTGGGCAAACCCGGCGCCAGTCGCGCGGTCGGCCTGGCCAACGGGCACAATCGGCTGTCGATTGTGGTGCCTTGTCATCGCGTGATCGGCGCGGATGGCTCGCTGACCGGCTATGGTGGTGGGCAGCCGCGCAAAGCGTTTCTGCTGCGACTGGAAAACGCCGCAGTGCAGCTCACCCAACAACTGGCATTCTGACGAATCGAATCAACTGACAAGAAGGATTTTTGATGAACGCGCTCGCTACGCAGTTTCACCAGTTGCACCAGCAAGGCCTGTTGATGCTGACCAATGTCGGCGACGCCACCGGTGCGCGACTGGTCGAGCACCTGGGCGGTAAAGCCGTGGCCACCAGCAGTGCGGCGGTGGCCTGGGCCCACGGTTATCCGGACGGCAACACCCTGCCCCTCGAACGGCTGGTGTCGACGGTAGAAGCCATCGCCCGGGTGATCAGCGTGCCGTTGACTGTGGACGTTGAAGCCGGTTACTCCGATGACCTCGGACGCGTGGCCGAAGTGCTGGATGCGGTGATCGCGGCGGGTGCCGTCGGAATCAATATCGAGGACGGTTCTGCGGATCCCGAGTTGCTCGCGCGCAAGATCGAAGTGGCGCGACGGGTGGCCAACAAGCGCGAGGTGCAGCTATTCATCAATGCGCGCACTGACGTTTATCTGAAAAGCCTTGTGCCGGCCGAGGATCGCGTCGCCGAAACTCTGCACCGCGCGGCGCTCTATCAAGCGGCCGGAGCGGATGGGTTGTTCGCGGCGGGCGTGACGTCGGCCTATGAAATCGAGGCCATTTGCAAAGGCACGACGCTACCGGTCAATGTCCTTGGTTTCGCTTGCCTGCCTTCGCCCGAAGAACTGCAAGCACTGGGCGTACGCCGCTTGAGCGCCGGCTCCGGCATTGCCGAATTCCTCTATGGCGCGATGGGCGGGCTAGTGAAAAGCTTTCTGGCCAGCGGCAAACTCGACAGCCATGACCTCAAGGCGTTCACCTACGGCGAAGTCAACGGCTTGCTGAAATAAATGGCTGACGACTATCAAGCGGCCAGCGTGTTTCTGGCCGCGCTTGATCCGGACTGGCAGCGCCATGTTGCAGCGGTCGGCCCGTGCCTGCATCAGCCGCATCCGGCGCGTGATCCGTACGAGTCATTGGTGCGGGCGATTGCTTATCAGCAGCTGCATGCCAAGGCCGGGGATGCGATTGTCGGGCGCTTGTTGGGATTGTTTCCCGGTCAGACGTTTCCTCGTCCCGAGCAGATTCTGGCGACGGAGTTTGATCGCATGCGCGGTTGCGGGTTTTCGGCGAGCAAGATTGCGACGATTCAGGGGATTGCTCAGGCGACGCTGGATGGCGTGGTGCCGGATTACGCCACGGCGTTGGCGATGGATGACGAGGCACTGATCGAACGTTTGGTCAGTTTGCGCGGGGTCGGTCGCTGGACGGTGGAGATGTTGCTGATTTACAGCCTGGAACGCATGGATATTTTGCCGGCGGATGACTTTGGTGTGCGTGAGGGTTATCGGCGCTTGAAGGGGTTGGAGGTGCAGCCTACGCGTAGGCAGATGGTTGAGATTGGTTTGGCGTGGAGCCCGTATCGGACGGTGGCGGCTTGGTATTTGTGGCGGGTGCCTAAACCGTTGCCCTCACCCTAGCCCTCTCCCAGAGGGAGAGGGGACTGATTGGGGGAGATTGGGGATTTACGCCGACTTGAAATAACGTCTGTGAATCCATGATTGCCAAGACTTCTCAATTCCATAATCGACTGCCCTCACCCTAACCCTCTCCCAGAGGTAGAGGGGACTGATTGGGGGAGATTGGAGATCTACGCCGACTTGAAATAGCGTCTGCGAATCCATGATTGCCAAGACTTCTCAATTCCATAATCGACTGCCCTCACCCTAGCCCTCTCCCGGAAGGAGAGGGAACTGAGTGATATTGGAGATTTACGTCGACTTGAAATAGCACCTCTGAATCCGTAATCGACTCGGTTTTTCAGGTCGATGTTTAACGTAAGACACCTCGGTCGGCCCCCTCTCCCTCTGGGAGAGGGCTGGGGTGAGGGTCAGCTTTTCACAGCCCGGACTTCAATCGGCTGAACGCCCGAATCAAAGCCCGATTGAACGCTTTGCCATTGTCATTCTTGCTGTACAGCGAAGCCCTGACCTGCGCGGACGGATACGTCCCCGGATCATTGCGAATCGATGCATCGACCAAACCATCCGCCGCCGTAATAGCGTTGGCGTAATGAATGGTGTCAGTGATCGGCGCAATCACCTGCGGCGTCATCAAATAATCCATCAACGCCAACCCGGCCTGTGGATGCGGCGCGTCCTTGGGCACGACCATGGCATCAAACCAGATCAACGTACCCTCCTTCGGAATCCGGTAACTCAGCGTGAACGGTTTCTTCGCCGCCTCAGCCTGCCCCGCCGCGATCGCCACATTGCCATTCCACGACATCGCCACGCAGGTGTTGCCGTTGGCCAGATCGCTGATATTCAGGTCGTTATCGAAGTAACGAATGTACGGCCGGATCTTCGCCAGTTGCTGCTCGGCGAGCTTCAAGTCATCAAGATTTTGCCGATTGATGTCCAGCCCCATGTACTTCATGACGGCGGCAAATACTTCGTTGGGATCGTTGAGCAGACTCACCCCGCAGTCAGCGAGTTTCGAAACCACTGCCGGATCGAACAGCATCGCCCAACTGTCCGTCGGTGCATCGGGCAAACGCTGCTTGATCGCCTGTTCCTGATAGCCCACACCGGTGGTGCCCCAGGCGTAAATCCCCGCATATCGATTGCCCGGATCGAACACCGCCATGTGCTGGCGAAACTCCTCGCCAACCCCGGCAAAGTGCGGCACCCGGGCCTTGTCCAGCGGCTGGATCGCGCCGCTTTCGATGGCCCGCGACAGATGCTGCCCGGCGGTCAACACGAGGTCGTAGCCGCTGCGCCCGGTGAGCAATTTGGTCTCGACGGTTTCCAGCGAATCGAAGTGATCGGCGACCACATGAATACCGGTCTTCGCCTCGAAATTCTTCAGCGTATCCGGCGCCAGATACTCGCCCCATATGTACAGATTAACCACCGGCTTGGCGGAGTCAGCGGCCTGCACACATAGGGGTGCAAGCACCAGCAATAACGCTTGAGTCAGTTTGTGCAGGCCCATGATTACACTCCTTTGCCGGCGTATTGCGGCATGGTGATGCACGCAACGTTGCCGCCGCCAAGGAGGATTTCC
This sequence comes from Pseudomonas sp. ok266, assembly GCF_900110195.1. NCBI lineage: Bacteria > Pseudomonadati > Pseudomonadota > Gammaproteobacteria > Pseudomonadales > Pseudomonadaceae > Pseudomonas > Pseudomonas sp. ok266. The sequence continues at coordinate 22,979 of NZ_FOCU01000024.1, forward strand.
CGGGAGTTTTCGATGCCGACTATCTTGTGCTGCGGGAACAGTTCGGCCAGCGTCGCCATGGCAACCTTGTCGTTACGATCACCGAACAGCGGCACCACGATCGAGCTGTTGCCGGCGTAGTAGTTGATGTACGACGCGCAGATTTTCGTGCCGGCCTGACGGGTGTGAGTGCTGTCCTGCTGATCAAGGCCTTCGGCTTCTTCGGCGGTCCACTCGAGCACATCCGGTTGCGGCAATTTGTGCACGATCAGCTCACGACCACGGCTGTCGCGGGTGCTGCGCAGGATGTCGAAGGCCTCTTGGTAGATTTCCCACTGCGGATCGTCGCGGTTATCGGTCCATTGCAGCACCACTTCGCCGGGACGGACGAAACAGGCGAGGTCATCGACATGGCCATCGGTTTCGTCGAACTTGCAGCCGCGTGGCAGCCAGATCACTTGTTCGGCACCGAGGTAATCGGTCAGGCGTCGGGTGACTTCGTCCTTGCCCAGATGCTGGTTGCGATTGCGGTTGAGCAGGCATTGTTCGGTGGTGAGGATGCTGCCCTGGCCATCGCTCTGGATGCCGCCCAGCTCGGCAATCAATGGCGCGCGGTAGCGGTCGAAACGCTCGATCTCGAGGATTTTGCTGGCGATCTGATCGTCCTTGTCCCACGGGTAATAGAGACCACCGTCGAGGCCGCCATAGGCGTTGAATTCGAAGTCGACGCCGCGTACTTCACCGCTCTGGTCGTTGACCACAAAGCACGGGCCGCTGTCGCGAAACCAAGTGTCATTGCAGGTCATCTCGACCACGCGCACCTGCGGTGGCAACTGCCGGCGGGCCGTGGCGAATTGCGCGGCGGAGGCACAGACGGTGACCGGCTCGCTGTGGGAGATCGCGGTGACGATCTGCACCCAGACTTTCTGCGCCGGTTTTGCGCCGTTGCGCCAGACGTCGGTGCGCTCCGGCCAGCCCAGCCAGCAGCCGGATTTGGCTTCGAATTCGCCGGGCAGACGAAAGCCGTCGTGTTTGGGGGTGGAGTCGAGCAAACGTGCCATGGTCAAACCTCGTCTTCGCGATGGGATTGGAATGACCACAGGCTAAGGGCGCGCGCACTGCGCCTGCCAACGATGATTATTACGGAACAGTTGAATTCAACTCATCAATCGGCCAGTTGATCGTTGAACCATTCGAGCATCTGCGCCACCGCCGGACGCTCCAGCCGCAGCCGCTCGCAGACCAACGCATATTGGCCGAGCGCGGTCATGCTCGATGCGAAGGGACGCACCAGTCGACCACTTTGCAGATCTTCCTGCGCCGTGAGGTTGTCGCCCATGGCCACACCCTGCCCTTGCGCCGCTGCTTCCAGCGCCAACCCGGCGTGGGCGAAATACAACTGACGCTGCGGGCGCAGATCACCGGCGTGACTGGTCAGCCAAGCGGTCCAGGTCTTGCCGTCCTGATCGTCGTGCAGCAGGCAGTGGCGAGCCAGATCCTTCGGCGTTTTCAAGGTGCCCTGGTTGAACAGGCCGGGGCTGCACACCGGGAAAAACTGCAGAGCGGGCAACGGCCGGACGAAGTAGGCGCTGCTGTCCACCGGACCGGTGCCGTAGGTGATCGCCAGATCGATGTCTTCGCCGGGCGCCGTGGCATCGATCGGTTGTTCATAGAGGTGCAAGGTGATGTGCGGATAACGCGCGTAGAAATCGGTGAGTCGACTCATCAGCCACTTCTGCGCGAGTTCGGCGGTGACGGCCAGCCTGAGCACTGCCAGTGACGATGGATCGCGCAGCTCATCGCAGGCCTCGCCGATCAGTTCGAAGGCCTGTTGCAGGCTTTGCATCAAGCGGCCGGCGGCGATGGTCGGGCGGATTTGCCGACCTTCGCGGATGAACAGTGAGACGCCGAGTTGTTCTTCGAGCTGGCGGATCTGATGGCTGACGGCGCTGTCGGTGACACAGAGTTCGGCGGCTGCACGGCCGAAATGCGCGTGGCGGGCGGCGCATTCGAAGGTGCGCAGAGCGGCCAGTGAGGGAAGTCTTCGCATGGAGGTGGTCCGTTTTTTTGGCCATGCTGACTGCGCTTTGGGGGCGCGTCCAGCCTTGTCACCCTCACCCCAGCCCTCTCCCGGAGGGAGAGGGAGCTGACCGAGGTGTCTTACGTCATCCATCGACCTGAAAAATCCAGTCGATTATGGATTCAACAAAACAGGTTCACGTCAGCGTACCTCTTCAATATCCCACGGTCAGTCCCCTCTCCCTCTGGGCGGTCCGACGTTTCGGGAGGGTTAGGGTGAGGGGCCTTTGACTGTATCGCTCTGTATACCCCGAAGCCGCAGACACACCAAAAGCACAATCCCCCACCCCGCCGACACATCCCCGATACACCCCAACGCTGAAATACCCCGGTCGATTTCACTCAACTCACCGGAGCTGCATCATGACCGCCACCCTTTCAACCGCCGTCAAAACCCTGCACCTGAACCTCGACCGCGCCGGCACCTGGCTCGCCCCTCTGACGCTGCGCCTGTTCATCGCCTGGGAATTCTTCGAATCCGGGCTGGAGAAATTCAACGGGCAGAACTGGTTCGAAGACATTCAGGAGCGATTCCCCTTCCCGTTCGATCACCTGCCGGCAACGTTGAACTGGGAACTGTCGATGTGGGCCGAACTGATCTGCGCACTGGCGATTCTGCTTGGCTTCGGCACGCGAATTTCGGCGGTTTCGCTGATCGTGGTCACCGTCGTCGCGACCGCCGCCGTGCACTGGCCCGCGGACTGGTCGTCACTGAGCGAGCTGGCGCAGGGGTATGCGATCACTAACAAAGGCTTCGGCAACTTCAAGCTGCCGGCAATTTACCTGGCGGCGCTACTGCCACTGGTGTTCGCCGGGGCTGGCAAGTTGAGTGTCGATGCTTGGCTGGCGCGGGTGTTCTGGAACCGAAGCACCCGCTGAGGCTCAATGCGCTCGATCAAGCCCCACCAGCAATGCGCTGTCGCGACTGTAGATGTCCGGTGAGTAACGCACGCGGCCACTGCTGTCGACCTGTGCCGTCCAGTAAGTCATCAGGATCGGCACCGGTTCCGACAAGCGAAATTCGTGGGTGGTGCCGGTAGCAAGCAAGGTCTCGGTGCGGGCCTTTTCCGCCGGGGTGAGCAGCAGATCACGCAATTGCATCGGGTGCTCGACCCGCACGCAGCCGGAGCTGAAGGCGCGCGGACCTTTTTCGAACAGCGCCTTACTTGGTGTGTCGTGCAGGTACACCGAGAACGGGTTGGGGAAGCGGATGACCATTTGCCCCAACGGATTACGCGGCCCGGCGTCCTGACGCAGCATGATGTTGCCGGGGTTATCCCAATCGATGTCCGCCGCCGCCAGCGGCTGCCCGTTGGCGTCGAGCACTTGCAGGTTCTGCCGGCTGAGGAAGGTCTGGTCCTTGCGGATTTCCGGCAGCTTGTCTTCTTTCCAGATGGTCGGCGGCACGGTCCACGTCGGGTTCAGGGTCAGGCGTGTCACCCGCGATTTCAGCAGCGGTGTCTGGCGTTCGGCGCGGCCGACCTGAGTACGCGTTTGCCACACCGGAACACCGCCCTGATACAGCGTCAGCTCGGCAGCGGCGACGTTGACCAGCAAGCCATTGGGCTCCAGATCCTGGGCCATCCAGCGGAAACGCTCGAGGTTGACCCGCAGTTGTTCGCGGCGGCTCAGCGGACTGATGTTGAGTTCGGCAATCGTTCCCGGCCCGACGACACCGTCAGCCTGCAGCGAGTGGTTGGCCTGAAAACTCTTCACCGCGTCGACCAGCACGCCGTCATAAGCATTGCCGGGCGTACCAATGATCTGAGTCAGATAACCTTCGTTGTAAAGACGCTGGGCCAGTTCCGGCACGCGTTTGTCTTCCATGGCCGGGCGCAACAGCGGCCCGCTGCCCACCGACTGCCATTGCGGCAAGGCTTTAAGCCGTTGCGCGGCGTAGAGCTGACGCAGGTCCTGATATTGCGCCAGACGCGGCCGGGCCAGATCGAACGCGGCGGGAATGTCGTGCATGCCCGGTACCGCGATGGCCAACAATTCCGCCTGACGGTCGCGTGGGGTGGCGTCGGCATGCCACAGCGGTTCGAAGTGCGATTGCAACAGGCTTCCGTAATGCAGATCCTGCAGGGCCTGGAGGTAGTTGCGGCTGATGTCGATGTCGGCACACAACTCGCCATCCTGCGGCACGGTGGTCGCGATCGGGTAGCGTTTAGGATTGAGGCCATCGTCGGCTAACAGTTGCAATTGCGCCTGCAAGGCCGGCAATCGTGCCGAGTCACCGGCCCACACCGGCATCCAGTCCTGCTGCTGGTAGAAGGCCTGCAATTGCGTCAGCGCCGGGCCATTGAGATGCGCGGCAATCGCCGGGCATGACTGCGCCAGACTGACCAAAACCGCCTGCAACGGACTTTGCGGCTCGACCGGCATTTCTGCCGGTGGCGTCGGCAGTGTTTCCAGCGGCGGCAGCGGTTCATCGGCACAAGCGACAAACGGCGCAGCGAGCAAACAAATGCTCAAGTAGCATGCGTACTTTTTGAACAACTGCTTTACTCCAATCCATGGCCGTCTAGATGATGGCCAACCTTACATCAGGTGCGCTGAACAGTCAGGCTCGATCAACGGGCTTGCCGGTATTGACTGGGAGTCAGGAGCCAAAGTGCCAAATAAGTAGCAAGTGAGGACACTTTATAAAATGTTGACGTTTTTGCGCCGACTTCTGTTGACCACCGCGACCCTTGTCGCCGTGTCCAGTCCCGTTTTTGCCGCCGGCAAACCATCGCCGGTTCTCTACACCAGCCTCGCGCACGCCGCGCCAGAACTCAATCCCCAGGCGCTGAAAGGTGCCCTGAACGCCATGCAATGCGCGGTCAACAGCGGTGCGAAACCGTCGCGTCACCTGGCGATCATCGACTATTCGCAGCCGTCCACCGAACGCCGTCTGTGGATCTTCGACCTCAACAAAAAGAAACTGGTGCTGCGTGACCTGGTTGCTCATGGTTCCAACTCCGGGGAAAACTTCGCTACGCAGTTTTCCAATGTCGAAGGCAGTTACCAGTCGAGCCTTGGCCTGTTCCGCACGCAGGAAAGCTACAGTGGCACCCACGGTTATTCGCTGCGCATGGACGGTCTGGAGCCGGGTTTCAATGACATGGCCCGCGATCGCGCGATCGTCATTCACGCCGCCAGTTATGTGAATCCGTTGTGGAGCAAGAAACAGGGACGCATCGGCCGCAGCCAAGGCTGCCCGGCAGTGCGACCGCAGATTGCCAAGCAAGTGATTGATCGCCTGAAGAATGGCCAGTTCATGTTTTCGTGGTACCCGGATCAGCGCTGGCTGAAGTCGTCGCCGTACCTGAACTGCCAGCCGCAGCAGGTGGCGAGCATCCTCAACACCCACGCGAGCTGACGGCCACCACAAATCCCCTGTAGGAGCGAGCCTGCTCGCGATAGCGGTGTGTCAGTCTCTGAAGATATTGGCTGTGCCGGCCCCTTCGCGAGCA